>NZ_JBZSYN010000073.1:0-10054 GCF_058622915.1 Thermohalobaculum sp.
CAGGCCCCCGGCAATGAGCTTCCGCATATCGTCCCCTCCCCTCCGCGCAACGCACCGACCCGGGCCGCGACACCACCGGCGCTCGCCGAGGGCGGGCGCCGGTCGACCCCAGCTCAGTCCCCGACGATATTGTGCGCGGGGCCGTAGGGAAAGCCGGTGATGTTCTCGGCGCCCTCATCCGTCACCACCAGGATGTCGTGCTCGCGGTAGCCGCCGGCGCCGGGCCGGCCCTGCGGGATCATCAGCATCGGCTCCATCGAGACCACCATGCCGGGCGCGAGCACGGTGTCGATGTCCTCGCGCAGCTCCAGCCCGGCCTCGCGGCCATAGTAGTGGCACAGGATGCCGAAGGAGTGGCCGTAGCCGAAGGTGCGGTACTGCAGCAGGTCGCGCTCGGCGAGGAAGGCGTTGATCCCGGCGCAGATCTCCGAGCACCGCGCCCCGGGCCGGATCAGCGAGAGGCCGAGCTCGTGGGCGGCGACATTGGCCTCCCAGACCGCCAGCGAGGCCGCATCCGGCGCGCCGAGGAACAGCGTGCGCTCGAGCGCCGTGTAGTAGCCCGAGATCATCGGAAAGCAGTTGAGGCTGAGGATGTCGCCCTGCCCGACCCTGCGCGCCGTGACCGGGTTGTGGGCCCCGTCGGTGTTGAGCCCGGACTGAAACCATACCCAGGTGTCGCGCAGCTCGGAGTCGGGGAAGGCGCGCGCGATCTCGGTCTCCATGGCATCGCGCCCGGCCTGCGCGATCTCGATCTCGCTGGCGCCTTCGCGTATGGCGGCGCGGATCGCGTAGCCCCCGAGATCGGCGACGCGCGCGCCCTCGCGGATCAGGGCGATCTCCTCGGTTGACTTGACCATGCGCGCGGCCATCGCTGCCGGCGCGATGTCGACCGTGCGCGGGGCGCCGAGGAAGTCGGCCAGCTTCGCCGCCTGCTGCAGCGTCAGGTGGTCGCCCTCGATGCCGACGCTGCGCACCGGTCCGACGATCTCGCGCACCGCGCGCCAGAAGTTGTCGCGCTTCCAGTCAGTGTAGACGAGGTTCTCGTCCACCGAGCGCCGCCAGGGCTGGCCGCCGTCGATGTTGGCCGAGACGGTGATGCAGCGCGCCGGCGTGACGACGCAGGCGAAGGGGCGGCCGAAGGCGCAGTAGAGGAAGCCGGAGTGGTAGGCGACATTGTGCATCGAGGTGAGGATCGCGGCCTCGACCCCGGCCTCGGCCATGATCCGGCGCAGGCCGGCGAGACGGCGGTCGTACTCGGCGCGCGAGAAGGGCAGCGGGGCCTTGGCGCCGTTGTGGAAGGTGAAGTGCTCGGGGCGATCGGTCGCGGACATCGGGACCTCCATCCGTTCCCGGAGGAGGACCGCGCCCCCGCCGGGACAGCAATCCCGGCGTGCAGGACGGGGCGGGCACCGGCCCGCGAGCTGGCCGGAGGACCGGCCGGGGCGACGCCATCGCCCCGCGCTCGGGCGCATCTCTAGCGGCGAATCGGCCGGCCGGGAAGTGGACGAAATGCCGCCGTGATCAGGGCGCGACCCGGGCCAGCGCCCGCCAGCCGATGTCGCGCCGGCAAAAGCCCCCGGGCCAGTCGATGCGGTCGATGGCGCGGTAGGCGCGGGCCTGCGCCTCGGCAAGATCCCGGCCGGTGGCCGAGACGTTCAGCACACGGCCGCCATTGGCCAGGATGCGCCCCGCTTCAGCGCGCGTGCCGGCGTGAAAGACGGTGACCCCCTCGACGTTAGAAGCGTCTTCCAGACCATTGATCTGGGTGCCATTTTCATAGCCGCCCGGATAGCCGTTCGCGGCCATGACCACGGTGATCGCGGCCTCCGGCCTCCAGTCGAGCGAGACCTCGGACAGCCGGCCCCGGGCGCAGGCGAGCAGCGCCGGCAGAAAGTCCGAGCCCAGCCTGAGCATCAGCACCTGGCATTCGGGATCGCCGAAGCGCACGTTGAACTCGACCAGGCGCGGCCCGTCCTCACCGATCATCAGCCCGGCATAGAGCACGCCGCGATAGGGCGTGCCGCGCCTCGCCATCTCGCGAATCACGGGGCGCACGATTTCCTCGAGCGCGCGGCGCTCGATTTCGGGCGTCATCACGGGGGCGGGCGAGTAGGCGCCCATGCCGCCGGTGTTCGGCCCCTCGTCGCCATCACGGGCGCGCTTGTGGTCCTGGGCCGAGACCAGCGGCAGCACCGTCTCTCCGTCCGTCAGGGCGAAGAAGCTGGCCTCCTCGCCCTCCATGAACGCTTCGATCACCACCGAGGCGCCGGCCGCGCCGAAGGCGCCCCCCAGCATGTCGTCGACCGCGGCCTCGGCCTCGGCCACGCTTTGCGCGACCACGACGCCCTTGCCGGCGGCCAGGCCGTCGGCCTTGACCACGATGGGCGCGCCCGCCCGGCGCAGATGCGCCTTTGCCGCCTCGGCGTCGGAGAAGCGCGCCCAGGCGGCGGTGGGTGCGCCGCAGGCGTCAGCGACCTCCTTGGCGAACGCCTTCGAGGCCTCGAGCCGCGCCGCCTCGCGGCCGGGGCCGAAGGCGGGGATGTCCGCGGCGTCCAGCGCGTCGACGACGCCCGCCGCGAGCGGCGCCTCCGGGCCGACGATGACAAAGCCGATGCCGTGCTCGCGGCAGAAGCCGACGACGGCGGCGCCGTCGCCCGGATCGAGCGCCACGCATTGCGCCAGTTGCGCGATGCCGGCATTGCCGGGCGCGGCATAGAGATGGCCGGCCAGTGGGCTTTTGGCCACCGCCCAGGCCAGGGCATGCTCGCGGCCGCCGCCACCGAGGATGAGGATGTCCATGCGCTGCCCCTGTCCGTCCGCCGCGGCCCGGGCCACCTGCCGCTCGAGCGCCACCTCGAGCGCGAAGCGGTCGCGGTTAACCGCGGCCATCTCGTCGCGCAGTCCCTCGAGCCGCCGCTTCAGCCGGCGCTGGCGCCAGATGATGACGACCGCCGCCGCGGCGAAAACGACACCGAGAAGGGTTGCGGGGATCAGGTCCATTGCGCCACTCTGGGCCGCTGTTCAGTCACGGCCCGATGCCACAACATCTGCGGATCGCCATGCCGTCCGACCTTATCGACGATGCACCGGAAGGGGTCAACGTTCCCGAGTTCTCGGTCTCGCAGATCTCGCAGGCGGTCAAGCGCCTGATCGAGGGCGAGTTCGCCTATGTGCGGGTGCGCGGCGAGATCGGCCGCGTCTCGCGGCCCCGCTCGGGCCATGTCTATCTGGACCTGAAGGACGCGAACGCGGTGCTCGCCGCCGTGATCTGGAAGGGCGCGGCAGGGCGGCTGGACATCCAGCCCGAGGAGGGCGACGAGATGATCGCCGAGGGTCGGCTGACCACCTTCGCCGGGCAGTCCAAATACCAACTGGTCATCGAGCGCCTCGCCTATGCCGGCGAGGGGGCGCTTCTGGCCAAGCTGGAGCGGCTGAAGCAGGCGCTCGCCGCCGAGGGGCTGTTCGAGGAGGCGCGCAAGCAACCCCTGCCCTACCTGCCGCGCGTGATCGGCGTGGTCACCTCGCCCACCGGCGCGGTGATCCGCGACATCCTGCACCGGCTGGCCGAGCGGTTCCCGGTCCGAGTCCTGGTCTGGCCCGTGGCCGTGCAGGGCGAGGCCTGCGCGCCACAGGTGGCAGCGGCGATCCGCGGCTTCTCGGCGCTCGAGGCCGAAGGGCCGGTGCCGCGCCCAGACGTGCTGATCGTGGCGCGCGGGGGCGGCTCGCTCGAGGATCTCTGGGGGTTCAACGACGAGCGCGTGGTGCGTGCCGCCGCCGAGAGCACCATCCCGCTGATCTCGGCCGTCGGGCACGAAACCGACACCACGCTGATCGACCTCGCCGCCGACCGCCGCGCGCCGACGCCGACGGCGGCCGCCGAGATCGCCGTGCCGGTGCGGGCGGAGCTGGTGGCAGCGGTGAGCGACCTCGCAGCCCGCGGGCTGCAGGCGCTCGGCCGCTTCCTCGAAGGGCGTCGCGAGCGGCTGAGCTATGTCGGCCGCGCCCTGCCCCAGCCCGCTCAGCTGATCGCCGAGCGCCGCCAGCGGCTGGACATCGCGGTGGCGCGGCTGCCGCGTCCGGCCGACCTCACGCAGGCCCGGCGCGACCGGCTTGCCTTCCTCGCCCACCGGCTGCCGCAAGGGCTGGCGCGGCGCGCCCACGCGGCGCGGCTCGACCTGTCGCGGCAGGCCGGACGGCTGCACCCGCGGCTGCTCAAGGCTCGCACTGAGCGGCTGCGCGACCGGGTCGAGGACCGCGCCCAGCGCCTGCTTCCCGCCGTCAAGCGGCTGGTCCGCAGCCAGGTGGAACAGCTGCAGGCGCTCGGCCGCCTGTTCGGCTCGCTACACTACAAGCAGGCGCTCAGGCGCGGCTTCGCCATCGTGCGCGAGAGCGGCGGTCCGGTCTTGACCGGCGCCGCGCGGGTCAGGCCCGGCGCCGTACTCGACCTCGAGTTCGCGGATGGCCACGCCCGAGCCACGGCCGAGGGTGCGCCAGCTCCGGTCAAGAAGGGCCGGCGCGGAGGAGGAGGCCAGGGAACGCAAGGCTCGCTGTTTTAACGAAACGACGCAAAGCGTTGCGAGGGAGGCAAAAAATGCCCAAGGGATACTGGATCGCCCACGTCCATGTCACCGATCCGGAGGAGTACAAGAAATATGTCGAGGGCGCCCGCACCGCCTTCGAGAAGCACGGCGCCCGCTTCCTCGCCCGCGGCGGACAGAACCAGGAGGTCGAGGGCGCGCTCGGCCGCGAGCGCCACGTGGTGATCGAGTTTCCCAGCCTCCAGGCGGCGCTTGACTGCTATCACAGCGACGACTATCAGGCCGCCCGCCGCTTCAGGGCCGAGGCGGGAACTGCCACCATCGTGCTGGTCGAGGGGAGCTGAGCGATGCGCGCCACCATTTACCACAACCCCAGATGCGGCACCTCGCGCAAGGTGCTGGAAATCCTGCACGAGCGCGGTGTGGAGCCCACCGTGATCGACTATGTCGCCCACCCACCGGACCGGGCCGAGCTCGCCCGCCTGCTCCGCCGGCTGGGCCTGGGCGCGCGCGACCTGCTGCGCCGGCAAGGCACGCCCTATGAGGAGCTGGGGCTCGACAACCCGAAGCTGAGCGACAAGGCACTGATCGACAGCATCGCCGAGCACCCGATCCTGATGCAACGCCCCGTGGTCGTGACCGAGAAGGGCGCCAAGATCTGCCGCCCGGCCGAGGTCGTGAACACGCTGATCTGAGCGCCCGCGCCCGCAACGCGTCCCGGGCCTTGACCCGGGACCTCTCCCGGGCCGGCCCGTCCGCGGCGCGCCGGACCAAGTCCGGGGCCCGACCCGATTGTCGGGAGGTCGCCTCAGATCTCCACCACCACGGTGCCCAGCTTCTCGCCGGCCTCGACCGCCCGGTGCGCGGCCGCCGTCTCGGCCAAGGGAAATTTCATCGCCACGGCGTGGCTAAGCGCCCCCTGCTCGAGCCAGGTGGTCAACTCGGCCTCGCCGCGCCGGCGCATGGCGGGATCCAGCAGATAGACGATCAGCATCCACAGCCGGGTGTTGCGGAACATCAATGAGTAGAACGGCAGGGCCGGGGTCATCTCGCGTGCGCTGGCATAGGCCGCGATGGTGCCGCGCTCGGCGATCACCTTCTCGGTGACGGCCAGGTTGGCGCCGAAATCGACCTCGACGATGCGGTCCACGCCGCGGCCGCCGGTGATCTCCATGATCCGCGCGGCCACCTCCTCCTCGCGGTAATTGACGACGTGGTGCGCCGCGCCGGCATGGGCGGCCTTGCCGGGGCCCGAGACGGTGGCGATGACCTCCGCCCCGCCGATCCGGGCCATCTGCACGGCGTAACACCCGACCGAGCCGGCGCCGCCGGTGACCAGCACGGTCTGCCCCTCGACGGGCCCGTCGCCCATGACCGCCGCCCAGGCGGTCATCGCCGGGATGCCCAGGCACGCCCCCTCGGCAAACGAGACGTTGCCGGGCAGGAAGACCGCCTGCGCTTCGGGCACCGCGATGAATTCGGCCGCCGTGCCGTGCGGGCGGCGCCACTGGCCGTTCCAGACCCAGACCCGCTGGCCGATGCGGCCCCGGTCCGCGCCCGGCCCGGCCGCCTCGATCACGCCGGCGCCGTCGGAATGCGGCACGATCTGCGGCCACTCCATCCGCGCGCCGGCCCGCGCCCCGGCGCGCAGCTTCACGTCCGAGGGGTTCACGCCCGAGGCATGCAGCCGCACCAGCACCTCGCCCGGGCCGGGTTCGGGGGCCGGAAGATCCCCGTGCATCAGCACCGCGTCCGCCGCACCGAAGCTCTCGTACCACACCGCCTTCATTGCGCCGCCCTCTTGAGCTGCTTCAGCCTGAGCTTGGTCACCTGGTTGCGCCGACGCTCGAGCACCTCGAAGCGCACGCCGTGGAAGACGAAGACCTGGCCCTCGGTGGGGATGGTCTGGGCCTCGTGGATCATCAGGCCGGCGACGGTGGTGGCCTCCTCGTCGGGCAGGCTCCAGTCGCAGGCGCGGTTGACGTCGCGGATGGTCATCGAGCCCGGCACCACCACCGAGCCGTCGGTCTCGCGCACGATGCCGACGGCCTCGACGTCGTGCTCGTCGGTGATCTCGCCGACGATCTCCTCGAGGATGTCCTCGAGCGTCACCAGCCCCTGCAGCGAGCCGTACTCGTCGACCACCAGCGCGAAGTGCTGGCGCCGCTTGAGGAAGGCGCGGAGCTGGCCGTCGAGCGAGCGCGTCTCGGGCACGAACCAGGGCTTCATCGCCACCGACATCACGTCGAGCGCGAGCGGATTGCCCGGCTCGGTGCTGCCGCCGCTGAGCAGCTGGTGCTCGGCCCGCAGCAGGTCCTTGGCGTGCAGCACCCCGACCACGTTCTCCGGCTCGCCGCGCCATAGCGGCACGCGCGTGTAGGGCGAGGCGAGGCAAAAGTCGATCACCTCCTCGGCGGGCGCATCGGCCGATATCGAGGCGATGTCGCGGCGGTGGCGCATGACCTCGGAGATATCGCGCTCGCGCAGATCGAGCGCGGCCAGAAGCCGGTCGCGCTCGTACTTGTCCACGCCGCCCTCGAAGTGGTGGTAGGAAATCGTGCCGCGCAGCTGCTCGAGCGGCGCGAGCACATGGGCGTGCGGGTCGGTCTTCACGCCGACGATGGAAAGCCCGGTGCGCACCAGGATGCGAACCGCCGCAACGAACGGCGAGAACAGGTGCACGATCACCCTGATCGCCGGCGCGACGCGGACCGCCGCTTCGGTGGGGGCGGTGATCGCGTAGGTCTTCGGCGCCACCTCGGCGAAGATCAGGACCACCGCCGTCATCACCAGGGTCGCCCAGGCGACTCCGGCGCTGCCGAAGGCCTCGGTGAACAGCGATGTCGCCAGGCTCGCCGCAAGGATGTTGGCCAGGTTGTTGCCGAGCAGGATCGAGCCGATCAGCCGCTCGTTGTCGTCGGTGAGGTTCAGCGCCACGCGGGCGCCCTTCGAGCCCTTGCCGGCGAGGTGGTGAATCGTGGCACGGTTGACCGCGGTCAGCGCCGTCTCGCTGCCGGAGAAGAAGGCGGAGAGGCCGATCATCGCGATGATCGCAAAACAGGTCCACCAGACAGAGGGGTCCATCACCAGATCCTCGAAGTTTAGTGCGCTCGGGACGTTATGCGGGCAAGCGGGGAGCAGCCGCAAGGCCGCGTCAGCGCGCGGGGTCCGCCCGGGCCAGCGGGTGCTTCTCCAGCACCAGCGCCTTGAGGCGCTCGTCGAGCACATGCGTGTAGATCTCGGTCGTCGAGATGTCGGCGTGGCCGAGAAGCTGCTGAATCGCCCTCAGATCGGCCCCGTTGGCCAAGAGATGCGTGGCAAAGGCATGGCGCAGCCTGTGCGGCGGGATGCGCGCGGGGTCGAGTCCGGCCGCCGCCGCCAGCCGCTTGAGCTCCTGGTAGAAGGCGACCCGGGTCAGGTGCCCCTGCCGCCCGCGCGAGGGAAACAGCCAGGCCGAGGGCCGCTGCCCCGCCCTGCGCCTGGCCTCCTGCTCGGCGTCGCGCAGGCCGAGCCACGTGGCCAGAGCCTCGCGCGCGGGCCCGGAGAGCGGCACCATGCGCTCGCGCCCGCCCTTGCCGGTGACCAGCAGCATGCGCGGGTTGCCGCGCCCGGCGGCTGCCGGCAGCGAGACCAGTTCGCTGACCCTGAGCCCGGTGGCGTAGAGCAGCTCGACCAGGCAGAGCAGCCGCGCGCGCCGCGCCGCCCCGCCCGGCCGGTCGCGCGCCGCGGCGAGAAGTCGGTCGACCTCGGCGACCGACAGCGTGCCCGGAAGCCTTCGTGCCGGGCGCGGGCCGGAGATCCGCGCCGCCGGGTCATCGGCGCGCCAGCCCTCGGACAACGCGAAGCGGAAGAGCTGGCGGATCGCCGAGAGCCGCCGCGCCCGGGTTGCCGGGGCGAGCCCCGCCTCCTCGGCGGCACCGAGATAGCCCTCGACCTCCGCCCGCCGGGCGCAGGCGAAACCCGATCCGTTGCGGCCCAGCCAGCCGGCGAAGTCCGAGAGGTCGCGCCGATAGGCCGCCAGCGTGTTCCCCGCCGCCCCCCGCTCGGCCGCGAGCGCCTCGAGGAACGCGTCGATCCAGTGCGGCTGTGTGCCGCTCACTTGGCGTTTGCCGGCAGCGGCACGGACACTTCCTTGTTGTGCGTCGGCGGCGGCAGGTCGCCGAAGAAGGCATAGCCAACGAACGCGACGGCCAAGAGAATCACAAGCCAGAAGAGATACTTGAAGAGCCTGCGCATATGCCTCGGTCCCCGCCCGTCTTTTCTGTCGTGCACCGGTGGTGTAAGGCCGGCAGGGTAACCGTCAGCCGGGACGAGGGCAATGCCGCAACCTGCCGCCGATCGCAAGAGTGCCTGCGCCTTCCGGCTCAGGCGCCCGGTCGTGCTGATTGGCTTGATGGGTGCAGGAAAGACGTCGGTGGGAGGACGCTTGGCGGAGATGCTGGGTGCTCCGTTCCGCGACTCGGACGCCGAGATCGAACGGGCGGCCAACATGTCCGTGCCCGAGATCTTCGCCCGCTATGGCGAGCAGCACTTCCGCAAGGGCGAGCGCAGGGTGATCGCCCGGCTTCTCGGCGAGGGAGCGCAGGTGCTCGCCACCGGGGGCGGCGCCTTCATGGACCCCGAGACGCGCGCGCTGATCGCAAAGACCGCCGTCTCGGTGTGGCTCAGGGCCGACCTCGAGCTCCTGCTGCAGCGCACCACCGGACGCACGCACAGGCCTTTGCTGAACCGCGGCGACCCGCGCGAGACCCTCGCGCGGCTGATCGAGGAACGCTATCCCATCTACGCGCTGGCCGACGTGCAGGTCGACAGTGCCGCGGGGCTGACCCACGAAGCGATGGCCCGGCGCATCGTCGCCGCGCTCGAGGCCCACGGCCAGACGCTGGAGAGGAGAGACGGGTGATGCAGAACGTGCGCGTCGATCTCGCGGGCCAGCCCTACGACATCCTGATCGGGCCGGGACTGGTCGGCGAGGCCGGGCGCCACCTCGGCCCGCTGCTGGCGCGCCCCTTCGCGGCGATCGTCACCGACGAGACCGTGGCGGCCCTGCACCTCGCGGCCCTGCGCGAGGGGCTGGCTGCGGAGGGCATCCGGTCGCAAACCGTGGTGCTTCCCGCCGGCGAGGCCACCAAGTCGATGGCGCAACTGGACCACCTGCTCGGCCGGCTGCTGGATCTGAAGGTCGAGCGCGATGACCTGGTCCTCGTTCTGGGCGGCGGGGTGATCGGCGATCTCGGCGGCTTCGCAGCGGCTGTGCTGAGGCGGGGGGTGGGGGTTGTGCAGGTGCCTACGACGCTGCTGGCGCAGGTGGACAGCTCGGTGGGGGGCAAGACCGGGGTGAACATGCCGCAGGGCAAGAACCTGGTGGGCGCGTTCCACCAGCCGCGCCTGGTGCTCGCCGACATCGACGTGCTCGACACCCTGCCCCGGCGCGAGTTCCTCGCGGGCTATGCCGAGGTGGTGAAATACGGCCTGCTCGGCGACGCCGCCTTCTTCGGCTGGCTGGAGCAGAACGG
>NZ_JBZSYN010000074.1:0-30856 GCF_058622915.1 Thermohalobaculum sp.
CGCCGTCGAGCCGGTAGCCGGTGCACAGCTTCAGCTCCTCGAGCCCGTCCAGCACGTCGAGCTTGGTCAGCGCGATGCCGTCGATACCGCCGACCCGGCAGGCCTGGCGCACCAGCGCCGCGTCGAACCAGCCGCAGCGGCGCTTGCGCCCGGTCACGGTGCCGAACTCGCGGCCGCGCTCGCCGAGCCGCTGGCCGGTCTCGTCGGTCAGCTCGGTCGGGAACGGCCCCGAGCCGACCCGCGTCGTGTAGGCCTTGACGATGCCCAGCACATAGCCGACCGCGTCCGGCCCCATGCCGGTGCCCACCGCCGCCTGCCCGCCCATGGTGTTGGACGAGGTGACGAAGGGATAGGTGCCGAAGTCGATGTCCAGGAGCGCCCCCTGCGCCCCCTCGAACAGGATCCGTCGCCCCGCGGCGCGGGCCTCGGCCAGCGTGCGCCAGACCGGCCGGGCGAAGGGCAGCACCTTCGGCGCCACCTCGGCAAGCTGCGCCTTGAGCCGGGCCCGGTCCACCGGTTCGGCGCCCAGCCCGCGGCGCAGCGGGTCGTGATGCGCCAAGAGCCGGTCGAGCCGCGACTCAAGCGTCGCGTCGTCGGCGAGGTCGGCGACGCGCAGGGCGCGCCGGCCCACCTTGTCCTCGTAGGCCGGGCCGATGCCGCGGCCCGTGGTGCCGATGCGCCCCGCCCCCGCGGCCTCCTCGCGCATGCGGTCGAGATCGGTGTGCACCGACAGGATCAGCGGCGCGTTCTCCGCGATCTGCAGGTTCTCCGGGCTGACGCTGACGCCCTGGCCGGCCAGCTTCTCGATCTCGGCGATTAGCGCCCAGGGGTCGAGCACCACGCCATTGCCGATTACCGACAGCTTGCCCGGGCGCACGATGCCCGAGGGCAGCAGCGACAGCTTGAAGGTCTGGTTGCCGATCACCAGGGTGTGCCCGGCATTGTGCCCGCCCTGGAAGCGCGCGATCACGTCGGCGCGCTCGCTCAGCCAGTCGACGATCTTGCCCTTGCCCTCGTCGCCCCACTGGGCGCCGACTACCACCACGTTGGCCATTTTGGTGCCTCCCGTTCAGCGGCGCCCTTATAGGGGCGGGGCAGGCGGGGCGAAAGGGCGCAGTGTGCGGCGCAGCCGCGCGGCTCACACGGTCTTGTGCGTGCCGTCGCACAGGGGCTTGTTGCCCGAGTGCTTGCAGCCGCAGAAATACACCCGGCCGGTCTTGTGCGCGGTGTATTTCACCGGCTGGATCGCGGTCTCCTTGTGGCTGCCGTCGCAGAAGGGCTGGGTCCCCGAGCGCCCGCAGGCGCACCACAGATAGGACTTGCCCTCCTCGACCTCGACCGGAAAGGGGCCCTTCTGCGCGATCCGTGGCGTGTCCGTCATGCTCTCGCTCCCGTTGCCTCGACGCGGAGACTCGCGCATCGGGCGCGGCAAGTCAAAGCGCACCATGTCAAAGCGCGCCGTCAAGGCGCCCGCCCGGCCCGATTGTTCTTGTCCTGTTCCGCCGCGGTATGAGAGACTGCCCGCTCAGGGCTCCACACGCGGGGAACGTGCCTATGCCGGGCTTCGACGCCATCGCTCTCGTCGCCATGCTGGTCGCCGGCGTCGTCGGCGCTGCGCTGGCGCTCCTCTACACGCTGCCGGCGCTGCGCCGTGCGCGCGCCGACTCGGCGCGGCTGGGCGAGGAGGCGCGCACGCTCAACGACAGGCTCAACGACGAGACCCGCCACGCCGAGGGCCTCAAGGGCCAGCTGGACGCCGAGCAAAAGGCGCACGCCGCGCGCCTCGAGGAGCTGCGCGGCATGGGCGAGGAGATCGAGCGCAAGTTCGGCGCGCTCGCCCAGCAGGCGCTCAAGGGCAACGCCGAGAGCTTCCTCAATCTGGTCTCCGAGCGCTTCGACAAGCACAAGGAGGCGGCCAACGAGGACCTCTCCAAGCGCCAGCAGGCGATCGAGACCATGATCAAGCCGGTGGCCCAGTCGCTGGAGAAGTTCGAGACCCGCATCGGCGAGATCGAGAAGGCGCGCGAGGGTGCCTATCATGCGGTGCGCGAGCAGGTGCGCCAGCTCGCTGAGGGCCAGAAGCAGCTCAACTCCGAGACCAACAAGCTGGTCAGCGCCCTGCGCCAGCCCAAGACCCGCGGCCGCTGGGGCGAGTTCCAGCTGCGCCAGGTGTTCGAGATGGCCGGCATGGTCGAGCATGTGGCCTTCACCGCCGAACACCACATACCCGGCGCCGACGGCGCCCGTCGCCCCGACGCCGTGGTGCGGCTGCCCGGCGGCAAGGCCATCGTGGTCGACGCCAAGACGCCGCTCGACGCCTATCTCAACGCCATCGACGCGGCCGACGAGACGGCGCGCGAGCAGGCGCTCAAGGCCCATGTGCGCCAGGTCCGCGCCCATGTCGATGGGCTGGCGGCCAAGGAATACTGGAACGCGCTGCCGGTGACGCCGGACTTCGTGGTCATGTTCGTCCCCGGCGAGGCGTTCTATTCCGCCGCTATCGAGCTCGACCCGGATCTCTTCGAGGCGGCGATCTCGAAGCGCGTGCTGATCGCCACCCCCACCACGCTGATCGCGCTGGTCAAGGCCATCGCCTATGGCTGGCAGCAGGAGAAGCTGGCCAAGAACGCCGAGGAGGTGGCGAGCCTCGCGCGCACGCTCTACGACCGCATCCGCACCTTCGGCGAGCACATGGAAAAGCTCGGCGCCGCCCTCCGCTCGTCCGTGGACCGCTACAACAAGGCGGTCGGCTCGCTCGAGGGCCGCGTGCTGCCCACCGCGCGCCGCTTCGAATCCCTGGGCGTGGTCTCGGCCGGCACCACGCTGGACGGGCTCGCCGGCGTCGAGGTCGAGCCGCGCGCGCTCACCGCCAGCGAGCTGGTGGAAGCCGACGACGGCGACGCGGAGCCGCCGCCCTCGCCCTGAGGCTCAGAACTCCAGCGCCTTGGCCTCGCGCACCTGCGGCAGCGCCGCAATCTGGCTCAGCACCGCCGGGCTCAGCGCCTCGTCCACCCCGACCAGCGCGATGGCGTCGCCGCCCTTCTCGGCGCGGCCCAGCGCGAAGGTGGCGATGTTGATGCCCAGATCGCCCATCTTGGTGCCCAGCGCCCCGATATAGCCCGGCAGGTCGCGGTTGCGCGTATACAGCATGAAGGGCTGCGGCTCGGCCTCGAGGTCGATGCCGCGGATCTGCACGAAGCGCGGCTTGCCGTCCGAGAAGATCGTCGCCGCCACCGAGCGCGTCTTGCCCCCGTTCGAGTGCACGATCAGCCGCACATACGAGCCATAGGCCCCCTGCGCGTCCTTCCTGGTCTCGGCGATGTGGATGCCGCGCTCGCGCGCCATCACCGGGGCCGAGACCATGTTGACCGCGCCCTCGCCCAGCTGCGGCCGCAAAAGCGCGGCGGCCAGGGTCGCGGTCAGGGGCTTGACGTTGAGCTCGGCGACCCGGCCGACATACTCGATCTCGATCCCCGAGATCGGCTCCGCGGTCAGCTGCCCGGCGAAGGCCCCAACCACCTCCGCGACCCGCACCCAGGGCGCCAGCACCGGTGCCTCCTCGGCGGTGATCGAAGGGGCGTTGATGGCGTTCTGGATGGCGCCGTCGATCAGGTAGTCCGACATCTGCTCGGCCACCTGCAGCGCCACGTTCTCCTGCGCCTCCGAGGTCGAGGCGCCCAGATGCGGCGTGACCACCACGTTGTCCAGTGCAAACAGCGGGCTCTCGCCCGGCGGCTCGGTGGCGAAGACGTCGAAGGCGGCGCCGGCGAGATGGCCCGAGCGCACCGCCTCGGCCACCGCCCGCTCGTCCACCAGCCCGCCGCGCGCGCAGTTGATCAGCCGCGCCCCGGTCTTCATCGCGGCGACCCGCTCGGCCGACAGGATGTTCGCCGTCTTCTCGGTCCTGGGCAGGTGCAGCGAGACGATGTCGGCGCGGCCGAGCAGCTCGTCGAGCTCCTCGATCTTCTCCACGCCCAGCTCGCGGGCGCGCAGGTCGGACAGGAACGGGTCGTAGGCGATCACCCGCATCCTCAGCCCGATCGCCCGGCTCGCCACCACCGAGCCGATATTGCCGCAGCCGACCAGCCCCAGCGTCTTGCCAGTCAGCTCGACGCCCATGAAGCGCGACTTCTCCCACTTGCCGGCCCGCGTGGTGGCGTCGGCCCGGGGGATGTTGCGCGCCAGCGCCAGCATCAGCGCGATGGCGTGCTCGGCGGTGGTGATCGAGTTGCCGAACGGCGTGTTCATCACCACGATGCCGCGCGCGGACGCCGCGGCGAGGTCGATGTTGTCGACCCCGATGCCGGCGCGCCCGACCACGCGCAGCTTCGTTGCCTTCTCGATGATCTCGGGCGTCACCTTGGTGCCCGAGCGCACCGCGAGCCCGTCATAGTCGCCGATGGCGCCGGCGAGGCTGGCGGGATCCTGGCCCAGCTCGGGGCGGAAGTCGGCCTCGATGCCGCGCTGGCGGAAGATGGCGACGGCGTTCTCGGACAGCGCGTCGGAAATCAGGACCTTTGGCATGTCGTGTTCCTCACGGATGGCCCCGCGCCGGCCGCTCGGGCGCGCGCGGCGGGGCGAGATGTCTGTCTCAGGCGGCGAGCTTCTCGGCCTTCGCGGTGGCGAAGGCCCAGTCGAGCCAGGGCGTCAGCCGCTCGATGTCGGCGGTCTCCACCGTGCAGCCGCACCAGATGCGCAGGCCCGGCGGCGCGTCGCGATAGCCGCCGATGTCGAAGGCCGCACCCTCCGCCTCCAGCCGCGTCACCATGGCCTTGACGAAGGCGCGCTGCGCCGCCTGGTCGAGCCCCGCGATTTCCGGGTCGGCGATCCTGAGGCACGCGGAGGTGTTCGAGCGCGCCGCCGGCGCGGCCACCAGGTTCTCGACCCAGGGCGTCGCGTCGACCCAGGCCTGCAGCGCGGCGAAGTTGGTGTCGGCGCGGGCCTTGAGCGCCTCGAGCCCGCCGATCCCCTCGGCCCAGCCGAGCGCGTCGAGCCAGTCGGCGACGGCCAGCATCGAGGGCGTGTTGATGGTCTCGCCGGCGAACACGCCCTCGTTCAGCCGGCCCTCCTTGGTCAGGCGGAAAATCTTGGGCAGCGGCCGGTCGGGCACGAAGCTCTCCAGCCGCTCGACCGCGCGCGGCGAAAGCGCCAGCATGCCGTGCGCCGCCTCGCCGCCCAGCGCCTTCTGCCACGAGAAGGTGGCGACATCCAGCCGCGCCCAGTCGATCGCTTGCGCAAACGCCGCCGAGGTGGCGTCGCAGATCGCCAGCCCCTCGCGATCGGGCGCGATCCAGTGCGCGTCGGGCAGGCGCGCGCCCGAGGTGGTGCCGTTCCAGGTGAACACCAGGTCCGCCTGGCGCCGCACCGCGGCGAAATCGGGCAGCGCGCCATAGCCCGCCTCGATCACCCGGCAGTCGGCCAGCTTGAGCTGCTTGAGCGCATCGGTGGCCCAGCCCTTGCCGAAACTCTCCCACACCAGCACGTCGACCGGGCGCGCGCCCAGCATGGACCACATGGCCATCTCGACCGCGCCGGTGTCCGAGGCCGGCACGATGCCGAGCCGCCAGCCCTCGGGCAGGCCGATGAGCCGCTTGGTGCGCTCGATCGCCTCCTTGAGCTGGGCCTTGCCCTGCGCCGCCCGGTGCGAACGGCCGAGAAAGGCGCGCGCGGCGACGGCCTCCGCCGACCAGCCGGGGCGCTTGACGCAGGGACCTGAAGAGAAGTTGGGGCGCGCAGGCTTGGCCTGCGGCATGGGGAACGTCATCGACGCGCTCCGTCGTCAGGGCGAGGTTCCTGAGTCCGCCGCCGCTCGCCCTTACCCGGCGGCGCACCCACGCGCCACATAGACCCGCGCCGCGGGGCGGTCAACGCGGAATATGCCGCATCCGGCACACCGATTGTCGCATCGCAGCATCGCCGCCCTGGAGCGGCTCAAATTTTCGCCACAGGCGCCACGCCCGCCGGGGGCGCCCTATGTAATTGGAAAACGTCCCATCTGCGGAGGCAGCGCCATGACGGTCTTCACCCATCCCGAGTTCGACGGCCACGAGCAGGTGGTCTTCTCGCAAAACCAGCACGACGGGCTGCGCTCGATCATCGCCATCCACGACACCCGGCTCGGCCCCGCGCTCGGCGGCTGCCGGGTGTGGAACTACGCCTCCGAGGACGAGGCGCTCACGGACGTGCTGCGGCTGTCGCGCGGCATGAGCTACAAGGCGGCGCTGGCCGGGCTGCCGCTGGGCGGCGGCAAGGCGGTGATCATGGCCGACGCGCAAAGCCAGAAGACGCCCGAGATGATGCGCGCCATGGGCCGCGCGGTGAACCGCCTGGGCGGGCGCTACATCATCGCCGAGGATGTGGGCGTCGAGGTCGCCGACATGGACGAGGTGGCCAAGGAGACGCGCTTCGTCTCCGGCATCTCGGGCGGCGCGGGCGACCCCTCGCCCTGGACCGCCGAGGGCGTCTTCCTGGCGCTCCGCGCCGCCGTGCGCCACCGGCTGGGCCGCGATCTCGAGGGGGTCCGCGTGGCGGTCAGCGGGCTCGGCCATGTCGGCTCCAACCTCTGCCGGCTCCTGGCCGAGGCGGGTGCGCGTCTGATCGTCGCCGACATCCGCAAGGACGTGCTCGAGCAGGTTGCCACGCTGCATGGCGCCGCGACCGCTGCGCCCGAGACCATCCACGCCGCCGAGGCCGAGGTGTTCTCCCCCTGCGCGCTCGGCGCGGTGCTGAACGGGCGCTCGATCCCCGAGCTGCGCGCGCAGGTCGTCTGCGGCGCCGCCAACAACCAGCTGGCGACAGCCGACGACGACGCCCGGCTGGTCGCCCGAGAGATCGCCTATGCCCCCGACTACCTGGTCAACGCCGGCGGGCTGATCTCGGTCTCGCGCCCGACCTGCGGGCTCACCGATGCCCAGGCGCGCGGCAAGCTCGAGGCGATCCCACAGACGCTAATGCGGGTGTTCGAGACCGCCGAGGCCGAGGGCATTCCGCCCGGCGCCGCCGCCGACCGGCTGGCCCGGGAGCACTTCCGCCCGCAGGGGTAATCGGTCCGCAGGGATGAGGGCGCCCGGCCACGCGAAAATTCTCATAGGTCTTATATAAGACCTGTATGAATTTTGCGGCCTGCGCCGCGATTTCCATGCCCCCCGAATCCGTCTAAGCTCGCCCGCTCGGCTCAGGGGGAGGACCGGCGATGGAGATGCGGCTTCTGGGGCGCACCGGGCTCAGGGTCTCGCGGCTGAGCCTCGGCACAATGTCGTTCGGGCGCGAGGCGGACGCGGCCGAGTCGGGCCGCATGTATGCCGCCTGCCGCGAGCGCGGCATCAATTTCTTCGATTGTGCCGATTCCTATTCCGGCGGGCGCGCCGAGGAGATCCTGGGCCGGCTCGCCGCGGCCGAGCGCGAGGAG
Source organism: Thermohalobaculum sp. (assembly GCF_058622915.1). Classification (NCBI taxonomy): domain Bacteria; kingdom Pseudomonadati; phylum Pseudomonadota; class Alphaproteobacteria; order Rhodobacterales; family Paracoccaceae; genus Thermohalobaculum; species Thermohalobaculum sp. Next base: position 7,409 of record NZ_JBZSYN010000074.1, read on the forward strand.
CTGATCCTCACCACCAAGTGCTTCAATCCCACCGGTCCGGGCCCCAACGACCGCGGCGCCAGCCGCCGCCACGTCACCCGCGCCCTCGAGGCCTCGCTCAGGCGGCTGGGCACCGACCGGGTCGAGGTGCTGTTCCTGCACCGCTGGGACCCCGATACCCCGCTCGAGGAGACGCTGCGCGCGCTCGAGGACCTGGTGCGCGCCGGCAAGGTGCTGCATCTGGGCGCCTCGAACTATGCCGCCTGGCAGGTGGCGCGGGGGCTGGGGATCTCCGAGCGGCGTGGCTGGGCGCGCTTCGACGTGATCCAGCCCATGTACAGCCTGGTCAAGCGCCAGGCGGAATCGGAGATTCTGCCGCTGGCCCGCGCCGAGGAGTTGGGCGTCATCACCTACAGCCCCCTGGGCGGCGGGCTGCTCTCGGGCAAGTACGGCCCCGACCGGCGCCCCGAGGGGGCGCGCATCTCCACCAGCAAGGAATACGCCGCGCGCTATTCCGAGGACTGGGTCTTTCAGACCGCCGGGCGCTTCACGGCGCTGGCCGAGGCCCGGGGCGTCCACCCGGTCAGCCTCGCCGTCGCCTGGGTCGCGGCCCACCCCGACGTGACCGCCCCGATCGTCGGCGCGCGCGACACAGCCCAGCTGAGGCCCTCGCTCGACGCCCTCGACGTGGCCATGACGCCCGACCTGCGCGCCGAGATCGCGGCGCTGGCGCGCAGGCCGCCCCCGGCCACCGACCGGCTCGAGGAGACGCTCTGAGCGCCGCGCCCCGGGCGAATCCGGTGGCGATTGTCCCGGGCCACAAATAGCATGGCGCGGCCGTCCGCGGACGGTCCCGCCAGTCAGAGCCGCCGCCCGAGGATCGGCATCGTCCCATGTTCCCCTGGTCCACCAGCGTCGCGATCCGCCATGTGCCCTTCGTCACCTGGACGCTGATCGCGCTGAACCTGGCCATCTTCCTCTACGAGGTCTCGCTGCCCTCGGGCCAGCTGCAGGCCTTCATCGTCGAGTGGGGCCTGGTGCCGGCGCGCTATGCCCACCCGCACTGGGCGGCGGCGCACGGGCTCGCGCCCGGCAACCTGCTGCCCTTCCTGTCCAACACCTTCCTGCACGGCGGCTGGCTGCACGTGCTCCTGAACATGTGGACGCTGTGGATCTTCGGCCCGGCCATCGAGGACCGCTTCGGCGCGCCGCGCTACCTCGCCTTCTACCTGGCCTGCGGCATCGGCGCGAGCGTCGCCCAGGCCCTGGTCAACGCCGATTCCGCGCTGCCGACGCTGGGCGCCTCGGGCGCCATCGCCGGGGTGATGGGCGCGTTTATCCGCATGTTTCCGCTGTCGCGCGTGGTGGTGATCATCCCGATCATCATCATCCCGTTCGTGCTTGAGATATACTCGTTCTTCTTCATCGGGTTCTGGATGGCGCTGCAGGTCGTGCAGGGGCTGACCGACCTGATATCGCCGCCGGGGCTGGGCGGCATCGCCTGGTGGGCGCATATCGGCGGCTTCGCGCTGGGCTTCGCCGCCACCGGCTGGCTCAGACGGCGGCACTACCGCCCGCCGCAGCGCGACGAAGGCATCTGGGGCTTCACCCCCGACGGACGGCGCCGCGCGCGCCGGCGCCCGTGGGGCCGGCGGGACAGGAAAGGACCCTGGGGATGAGCTGGTACGACGCGATCTGGATTCTGGTCTTCCTCGCCTTGCTGCAGCCGGTCATGGCCCGGCGCTTCATGGAGGTCATGCGCCAGCGCAAGATCGGCGAGATCGAGCGCGAGCGGAACTCGCGCGTGATCCTGATGGTGCACCGGCAGGAGACCATGAGCCTGCTCGGCTTCCCGCTCATGCGCTATATCGACATCCACGACGCCGAGCAGGTGCTGCGCGCCATCCAGATGACCGACGACGAGGTGCCGCTCGACATCGTGCTGCACACACCGGGCGGCATCGTGCTGGCCGCCACCCAGATCGCCCGCGCGGTCAAGCGCCACCCGGGCCGGGTCACCGTGTTCGTGCCGCACATGGCCATGTCGGGCGGCACGCTAATCGCCATCGCCGCCGACGAGATCGTGATGTGCGAGCACTCGGTGCTGGGGCCCATGGACCCGCAGGTCGGCCAGCAGCCCGCGGCCTCGATCCTCAAGGCGGTCGCGGCCAAGCCGGCGGCCGAGGTCGACGACGCCACGCTGATCAACGCAGATATCTCTAAGAAGGCGATCGCCCAGCTGCGGCGCACCGCCGAGCGCCTGCTCGAGGGGCGGCTGGACAAGGACAAGATCGCCGCGCTCGCCACCGCGCTGACCGAGGGCCGCTGGACCCACGATCACCCGATCTTTCCCGACGAGGCGGCCGAGCTGGGGCTGAACGTCAGCACCGAGATGCCCGACGCCGTGCTCGAGCTGATGGCGCTGTTTCCCCAGCCCTCGCAGCGAATGCAGAACGTCGAATATCTGCCCTATCCGCACCGCGGCAGCCCGGGCAAGGCGCGCTGAGGCGCCATCGCGCCGGAGGGCGGCGGCACATCGCCGCCGTCCTGACGCTGCTCTCAGAACGCCAGCGTGATGCCGATGGTGATCAGCGCGACATAGCCGAGCAGCAGGCCGATGACATGCCAGTCCGGCAAGCTCGGCTGGTCGAAATCGTGGTCATCCGCCCGATCGACGCCTTCCCACTCGGTCTCGCCGTCGGCGGCGCCGAAGCGGGGGCCGTCAATGGCACTCCATCGCAATTTTGCCTCCCATTCGATCTGAGCCGCACGGAACGCGGCAATGTCGCACGCCTCGGCGCGGCATCGCCTCGCCGGCACCGTCTGGGGTCGATTCGCAGCCGAGCCGCCCCGCGGCGGTGCCTCTCGCCGTAACTGACGGCCCGGGCGCAACTTTATTCCCTGCCGGCGCCCCGGGGCATGGCGGGCGGGCGCTTGAACTCTCGCGGCCGATGGCGCAAAAGGCGCGCGGCGAAGCGACGGAGGACCCCCCGAGATGACCGCCCAGACGACGCGCATGAAGCTCTTGATCCTGCCCGGCGACGGCATCGGCCCCGAGGTGATGGCCGAGGTGCGCAAGGTGATCGACTGGTTTGCCGCCAGCGGCGGGCTGGAGTTCCAGGTCGCCGAAGACCTGGTCGGCGGCGCCGCCTATGACGCGCACGGGGTGCCCTTGGCCGACGCCACCATGGCGAGGGCGCAGGCCGTGGACGCGGTGCTGCTCGGCGCCGTCGGCGGGCCGAAATACGACGCGCTGGATTTTGCGCTGAAGCCCGAGCGCGGGCTGCTGCGGCTCAGGAAGGAGATGGACCTGTTCGCCAACCTGCGCCCGGCCAAGTGCTTCAACGCGCTGGCCGATTTCTCCTCGCTCAAGCGCGAGGTGGTGGCCGGGCTCGACCTCATGATCGTGCGCGAGCTGACCTCGGGCATGTATTTCGGCGAGCCGCGCGGCATCACCGAGCTCAATGACGGCAGCCGCGTCGGCATCAACACGCACCGCTACACCACCGAGGAGATCCGCCGCGTCGCGCGCACCGCCTTTGAGTTGGCGCGCAAGCGCGCGGGCCGGGTGTGCTCGATGGAGAAGGCCAACGTCATGGAGGCCGGCATCCTGTGGCGCGAGGAGGTGCAGTGGGTGCACGACCAGGAATTCGCCGATGTCGAGCTCAGCCACATGTACGCCGACAATGGCGCCATGCAGCTGGTCAGGAACCCCAAGCAGTTCGACGTCATCGTCACCGACAACCTGTTCGGCGACATCCTGTCGGACTGCGCGGCGATGCTGACCGGCTCGCTGGGCATGCTGCCCTCGGCCTCGCTCGGCGCGCCGATGGCGAACGGCCGGCCCAAGGCGCTCTACGAGCCGGTGCACGGCTCCGCGCCGGACATCGCCGGCAAGGGGCTGGCCAACCCGATCGCCTGCATCCTGAGCTTCGCCATGGCGCTGCGCTATTCCTTCGACCTCGGCACCGAGGCCGACCTGCTCGAGGGCGCGGTCGAGGACGTGCTGGCCAAGGGTCTGCGCACCGCCGATCTCGGCCAGGCGCCGGGCGGGCGGCAGGTCTCGACCTCGGGCATGGGCGACGCCGTGCTCGAGGCGCTGGCCGCGCGGGGCTAGACACCGCCATTGGTCCCGGCCCCGAGCCGGGACCTCCCTGCCGCGGCAGGCCCGGGGCCCCGGGTCAGCCCCGGGGCAGCGGGTTTGGAAATTCCCTCAAAGCCCCACCGCCTTCGGGGGCAGGTGGATGCGGAAGCGCTGGCGGATCGCCTTGTCCACCTCCCATTTCATGTGCCGCGGGTGCGGGCCGTCGAGGATCTCGCGCTTCTTGGCGATGGCCTTGGCCAAGAGGTCCGGGCGGCCCTTCTCGACCCATTCCTTGGGGCTCGTGCGGTCGCCCAGCCGCGGATAGACATAATCCGACTGCATGCGCCCCAGCGTCTGGGCGTGGCCGAGATAGTGGCCCGGTCCCTTGAGGCAGACCTCGCGGATCGCCTCGACCGAGACCGAGTCCTCGTCCACCTCGATGCCGCGCACGCAGCGCAGGCACTGGCCGAGCATGTCGTCGCCGAGGATCAGGGACTCGAGGCAGAAGCCCAGGAGCGAGGCGTGCATGCCGACCGACTCGTAGACCATGTTGAGCCCGGCGAGCCCGGCCATGACGTTGGAGACCGCCTGCTCCCAGCCGGCCTGCATGTCGGGCAGCTTGGAGTCCGCGATGCCCGCCGCCGCGCCGCCCGGCAGGCCGTAGAAGCGATGCATCTGGGCGCAGGCCGCACTCAACAGCGCCTGCTCGCCCGAGCCGCCCGACATTGCCCCGGTGCGCAGGTCGCTGACGAAGGGCCAGGTGCCGAAGATCGCCGGGAAGCCCGGCGCCAGCGCGTTGACATAGACCACGCCCGCCAGGCATTCGGCCACCGCCTGCACCACAGCGCCGGCGATCGGCGCGGGCGCCGTGGCCCCGGCCTGCCCGGCCGAGAGCAGCAACACCGGCATGCCGCCGCGGATGCAGGCCTCCATCACCAGGCAGGCCTCGGTGGCGAACTTCATCGGCGGTACCACGAAGCAGTTGGAGTTCGACACGAACGGCCGCGCGCGCCATTTTTCCTCGCCGGCCGCCGCCAGATGCAGCATCTCGAGCGCGGGGGCCACGTTCGCGGCCTCGGTGAAGCTCACGCCCGCATGCTTGCGGGTGCCGCGGATGCAGGCATAGACGGTGTTGAGGTCCATCTCCTGGTTGTCGGCGATGTCGCGGCAGACCATGGGCCGCTGGAAGAAGTGCACGTTGTCGAGCACCTCGACGATGCGCGCCGCGTCGTAGAGGTCCTGCATGGTGGAATCGCGGTAGACGCGCTTTTCCACGTCGACCAGGTGCACCGCCGCCCCGGCGGTGCCGTAATGCACCTTCGCGCCCGAGAGCTGCAAATCGAAGCGCGGGTCCTGGCCGGCGAGCGTGATGCCGCGCGCCGCTTTGGCCAGCATGTCCTCGACCAGGGCGCGCGGGAAGCGGATGCGCCCGTCGTCGCCTTGCACCGCGCCGGCGCCGGTCAGGAGCGCGACGCCCGAGGGCGGCGCATCGGCGAGCCCCACCTGCTCGAGCAGGTCGAGCGCGGCGCGGTGGATGCGCGCGACGCCGGCCTCGCTCAGCGGCTTGTAGAGCCCGCCCTCGAGCCCCGGGCGCACGGGCCGGATCGCTTCGGCCAGCGGTGCGGCGCGCTCGGCGTGGCGGGCCGCGCGGCCGCCATGGCGGCGGCGGACGGAGTCCCCGATTGCAGGCTCAACCATGAGTGCCTCCCGCGGCTCCCGCCGCCAGCATCGCGTCGATTTCACGGCCCGGCGCGCCGGCCTTCAGCGGAGTGAAGCTGCCACCCTGCAGCATCGCCGTCATGCAGTCGCGGATCGCCGCCTGGGTGACGCGCGCGACCTGCGAACCGACCGAGATGCGCCGCACGCCCATCGCGGCCAGTTCGGCCACGGTGAGCTCGCGCAGCGGCCCGGCGGCAAGCGCGTTGACCGGCTTGGTGACCGCCGCGAGCACCTGCTTGAGCTCGGCCGGCCCCGGCGGCAGCGGCACGTAGAGCAGGTCGGCGCCGGCGGCCTCGAAGGCGCGGAGCCGGCGGATCGCCTCCTCGAGCCTGTAGCCGCCGGTCAGGCAGCCGTCGGCACGGGCGCACAGCACGAACGGGCGGCCCAGGGCGCGGGCGGCGGAGCTGGCGGCGCGGATGCGCTCGACGGCGAGGTCGAAGGCGTAGGGCGGATGGCCCGCGACCATGCGGGTGTCCTCGATCGAGCAGCCGGACAGGCCGGCCTCGGCCGCCAGCCGCACGGTCTGGGCGATCTCGTCGGGGTCGTCGGCGAAGCCGTTCTCGAAGTCGCCGGAGACCGGCAGCGGCGTGGCCGCGACGATGGACTCGGCATGGGCGAGCGCCTCGTCGCGGGTCATGGTGCCCATGTCCGGGCGGCCGAGCGTGAAGGCGAAGGCGCCGGAACTGGTCGCCAGCGCCTGCGCCCCGGCGGCGGCCATCATGCGCGCGGAGCCGGCGTCCCAGGGATTGGGGATGACGAAGCAGCCCGAGGCGTGCAGCCCCTGGAACCGTTCGTGGCGTTCGGCAAGTCCGCTCATGCGCGCACCCTTTCCGCCCGGGAATCATACATCGGTTTCAGGCTCGCCGTCGCGGCGACGCGGCGGCCGGCGACCTCGATTTCGTAGGACGAGGCCACAACCTGATCGGCCGTCTCGCCCTCGCAGGGCACGTAGCCCAGGCCGATGGCGCCGCCGAGGTGGTGGCCGTAATTGCCCGAGGTGACGATGCCGACGATCCGCCCGTCGCGCAGGATCGGCTCGTTGTGGTAGAGCAGCGGCTCCGGGTCCTCGAGGCGGAACTGCACCAGCCGCCGCGTCAGCCCCGCCTCGCGCTTGCGCAGGACCGCCTCGCGGCCGATGAAGTCGCCAAAGCGCGCGCGCGGCTTGTCCGGCTTCACCGCGAAGCCCAGCCCCGCCTCGAGCACGTGGTCCTCGTCGGTGATGTCGTGGCCGAAATGGCGGAACGCCTTCTCGATGCGGCACGAGTCCAGCACGTGCAGGCCGCAAAGCCTCAGCCCGTGCGGCCGGCCGGCCTCCTCGATCGCCTCGAAGACATGCGCGGCCTGGTCCGCGGGCACGTAGGCCTCCCAGCCGAGCTCGCCGACGTAAGTCACCCGGTGCAGCCGCGCGGTCCCGAGCCCGATCTCGGCCACCTGCGCGGTGCCGAAGGGGAAGTCGGCGTTCTCCAGCGAGACGCCGGTGATCGGCTGCAGCACCTCGCGCGCCTTCGGCCCCATGACCACGATCACCGCCTCGGCCGCGCTCAGCTCCGTGACGACGCAATGCGCCCCGTCGGGTAGGTGGCGGCGGATCCGGGCCAGGTCGCGCGTCAGCGTCGCGCCCGGCGTGATCACCAGAAAGGCGGTCTCGGAGAGCCGCGTCACGGTGACGTCGGCCTCGATGCCGCCGCGCTCGTTGAGCATCTGGGTGTAGACGATGCGCCCGGGCTCGACGAAGACGTCGTTGCCGCACAGGCGCTGCAGCACGTCGGCCGCGTCACGCCCCTCGACGCGGATCTTGCCAAACGAGGTCATGTCGAACAGCCCGACGCCCTCGCGCACCGCGCGGTGCTCGCGCGCGGCGTTGGCGAACCAGTTCTGCCGGCCCCAGCTGTAGCGGTACTCGCGCGCCTCACCGTCCTCGGCGAACCAGTTGGCGCGCTCCCAGCCCGCCACCTCGCCGAACACCGCGCCGCGCGCGGCCAGGTGCCCGTGCAGCGGCGAGCGGCGGATGCCGCGCGCGGTCTGGGGCTGGCGGTAGGGGAAGTGGTCGGCATAGAGCAGCCCCAGCGTCTCGGAGACCCGGGCGCGCAGGTAGCGCCGGTTGTTCTGGAACGGCTGGACGCGGCGGATGTCCACGTCCCACAGGTCGAAGGGGGCCGCGCCGTCCTCGATCCACTGCGCCAGCGCCCAGCCGGCGCCGCCGGCCGACTGGATGCCGACCGAGTTGAACCCGGCCGCGACCCACAAGCCGCGCGTCTCCGGCGCCTCACCCAGATAGTAGCGGTTGTCCGGGGTGAAGCTCTCGGGGCCGTTGAAGAAGGTGTGGATGCCGGCCTCGGCCAGCATCGGCATGCGCGCCACGCCCTGCTCGAGGATCGGCTCGAAATGCTCGATGTCCTCGGGCAGCTGGTCGAAGCAGAAGCCCTCGGGGATGGCGCGGCCCTCGGGCGGCCAGGGTTTGGCGTTCGGCTCGAAGGCGCCCAGCATCATCTTGCCGGCGTCCTCCTTGTAATAGGCGCACTCGTCGGGCACGCGCAGCACCGGCAAGGGCGCGAGCCCGGCGATCGGCTCGGTGACGATGTAGAAATGCTCGCAGGCATGCAGCGGCACGGCGGCCCCGGCCGTCAGCCCGACCTCGCGGCCCCACATGCCGGCGCAGTTGATCACGATCTCGGCCTCGGTGCGGCCGGTCTCGCCGCCGTGCTCCCACGAGACACCGGTGACGCGGCCGCCCGCGCGCTGGATGGCGGTGACCCTGGCGCCCTCGACGATGGTGGCGCCGCCCTGGCGCGCGCCCCGGGCCAGCGCCAGCGCGATGTTGGCCGGGTCGCCCTGGCCGTCGGTGGCGATGAAGACGGCCGCCGTCACGTCGTCGGTGCGCACATGGGGGTAGCGCGCGCGGACCTCGTCCGTGGAGATCTCCTCGACCGGCACGCCGAAGGCGCGCGCCATCGAGGCCGAGCGCAGCACCTCCTCGCGCCGCTCGGGCGTCAGCGCCAGCGTTATCGAGCCGAGCTGGCGCATCCCCGTCGCCACCCCGGTCTCGGCCTCGAGCCGGGCGTAGAGGTCGGCCGAGTACTTGGCCAGCCGGGTCATGTTGTGCGTGGCACGCAGCTGGCCGATCAACCCGGCGGCGTGCCAGGTGGTGCCCGAGGTCAGCTGCTTGCGCTCCATCAGCAGCACGTCGGACCAGCCCAGCTTGGCCAGGTGGTAGGCCACCGAGCAGCCGGCGACGCCGCCGCCGATGATCACCGCGCGGGCATGGCTGGGAAGACCGGGCATCACTGGACCTCCGGGGGCAACAGCACGAGCTTGCCGGGATAGCGTTTGGCGACGAAGTCCTCCTGCGCCCGGGCGATTTCGCCGAGCGGATAGGTCCTCGAGACCAGCGGGCGCAGGGCGCCGGCGTTGATGTGGCCGACCAGCCGGCCGAACACCTCGGGCGACTGGTAGGTGCAGCCGAGCAGCGTCAGGTCACCGAGATAGATCGTGCGCAGGTCGGCCTCGACGATCGGCCCGGCGATGGCGCCGGCGACCGCGTAGCGCCCGCCCGGCTTGAGCGCCTCGATCAGACCGCCCCAACCCGGCCCGCCGACCAGATCGATCACGGCCTCGAAGCGGCTGGGCGCCGGCACGGCACCGCGGTCCAGCACGTCGTCGGCGCCCGCGGCGCGCACCGCCGCCTGCTTCGCCGCGCTGGCCAGGGCGGTCACCGTTGCGCCGCGCAGCTTGGCAAGCTGCACCGCCGCCATTCCCACCCCGCCCGAGGCGCCGGTCACCAGCACCCGCTCGCCGGTCGCCACGCGGGCGCGGTCGAGCAGGTTCTCGGCGGTGCCGTAGGCACACGGCATCGCCGCGATCTCGGTGTCGGTGAGCGGCGAGCGGGTGACGTCGTAGAGCTGGTGCGCCGGCACCACGCAGAACTGCGCGAAGGCGCCGTCGTATTCCGAGCCGATCACCCGGATCGCCACCGGGTTCGCGGGCGTCGGCTCGGCCTGGTTGGTCGGGCAGGTCACCCGCGCGCCGAGCGGCGGCGCCGAGAGCCCCGCGCCATGCGCCACCACCACGCCGCACAGGTCGGCCCCCTGGATGCGGGGAAAGCCCAGCGCGCCGGCCCAGCCGCCCGCCTCGACCTCCGCCTCTGCGCTGCCGTCGGTGCCGGCGCGGACCTCCTTCGCGTACCAGCCGATGCGGGTGTTGATGTCGGTGTTGTTGACGCCGGCCGCCAGCACCCGGACCAGCACCTCGCCCGGGCCCGGCGCGGGCACCGGGATCGCCGGGTTTGCGACCAGCTTCTCCGGCCCGCCATGGCCGGTGAGCTGGATGCCGAACATGGTGCGCGGCACGGTCATGGCCGCACCTCGCCCCGCCCGACCAGCGGGGCCCCGAAAGCCGATCTGGCGGGCTGCCGGCGGCGCCCTAGGGCTGCCACCATTCGCGGATCAGGTTGAACAGCGCGCCGCGCAGCGCGTCGGCCTCGCGGGCCCGCGCCGGGTCGGCCTCGAGCGCGCCCTTGACCTGGTTGAGCTGCACCACAATGGCGCGGTGGCGCTCGTCGGGAATGTGGCTCTGGAACCAGGTCACCGCCACCAGCCGCACGCCGCGCGTGACCGGCGCCACCCGGTGCAGATAGGTGGTCGGATAGATGAAGGCGTCGCCGGCGGGCAGCTTGATCTTGGTCTCGTTGCCGCCCTGGTCGAGCACCAGCTCGCCCCCCTCGTACTCCTCGGGCGGGTTGAGGAACACCGTCATCGAGATGTCGGCGCGCAGCTGGCCGAAGTTGAGAAACGGCGCGTCCACATGTGCGCCGTACTCCATGCCCGGCTCGTAGCGCGCGAAGGTCGGCGGTGCCATGCCCTTGGGGAAGGCATAGGCCGAGATCTGCGGGCTGGCGCCGACCGCGCGCTGGACGCTGTGCACCAGCTCCTTGCGCAGCTGCGATTCGGGCTGGACCTGCAGGTTGTTCTTGACCGCGGCCGCGGCGCCGGAGGCGGTGATCTTGCCGTCGACGAACTCCGCCTTGTCCAGCCGGGCGCGCAGATCGGCCACCTGCGCCTGCGTCAGGACCTTGTCGATGCGGTAATGCACGGTCTTCCCCCTTCGCCGCCCGGCTGTGACTGACCCCTTGGTAGCGCCACCGGCGTGGCGGGCAAAGCGGATTTTCCCGCCCGCGCGGGATCGCCGCGGACGCGGCCATTGCACACGTCATGGCGCCACCCCGACGATCTCGTGGCCGGCCTCGGCCAGGCGGCGGGCCAGCGAGGCGATATGCGCCGGCCCGATCTCGCAGCAGCCGCCGACGATCGAGGCGCCGGCCTTGACCCAGCCCAGCGCAGTCGCGGCATAGGCCGCCGGTGTCACGTCCTCGCGGCCCGACAGCGCCTTGACGGTGGCGCCGGGCTTGTAATCGGCGCTGATGCCGCAAAAGCCGTTGGCATAGCCGCCGAAGGGGCCGTCGAGGGTGGCGAGCTCCGGCATCGCTGCGGTGATCGCCTCGGGCACGGAGCAATTGACGAGCCGCGCGGCGACCGCCAGCCCCTCGAGCCGGGCCGCGGCCTCGGCGATGCTCTCGCCCGAGCGCAGCCGGGCCGTCGCGTCGTCCATCAGGGTCCAGGAGACCCAGACCGGCTTGCCGCCGCCGGCCTCGAGCGCGCCGCGCACCGCGCCCAGCGCCTGGCCCGAATGGCTCATGGTCTCGCACAGGAACAGGTCGACATGCGGCGCCTGCAGCGCGGCGATCTCGGCGTAGATGGGCGCGATCTCGTCGGGGTCGTTGGCCAGCTCGGGCCGGTAGCTCCAGGCCAGCGGCGGCAGGCAGCCGGCGATCGCCACCGCCACGCCGCTCGCCTTGCGGGCCTCCTCGGCCAGCAGGCAGGCGCGGCGCTGCAGCGCCTCGAACTTGTCGCCGTGCTCCTGCCGCTCGAGCCGGTCGCGGGTGCAGGAATAGGCGTTCACGGTGATGACGCGCGCGCCGGCGCGGATGAAGTCGAGATGCACGTCGCGCACCAGGTCGGGCATGTGCATCATCACCTCGGCCGACCACAGCGAGGTGGGCTCGGCCGGGCTGCGCTTGATCAGCTCCTGGCCCATGCCGCCGTCGAGAAGCGTCACCCGGCTCATGCCTTCAGCCTTTCGTTGCCGGGGTCCCAAATCGGACCGTCCGGCTGCACGACCGCGGGGCGGCGCTCGCCGTAGATCTCGACCTCGAGCCTCGTGCCGGGCGCCGTGCAGTCGGCCCGCACCATGGCGAGCGCGATCGAGGCGCCGACCCGGTAGCCCCAGGCGCCCGAGGTGGTCTCGCCCACCACCTCGCCGTCTCTCCACACCGTCGACATGTAGGGCGCATCCGCTGCGCCGGCGTCGACAACCATGGTCGTGAAGCGCTTGGCCACCCCCCGCTGGCGCTCGCGCAGGAGCGCCGCCTTGCCGGGGAAGTCCTGCGGCTTGTCGAGCTTGACGAAGCGGTCGAGCCCGCCCTCGAGCAGCGTGTAGTCGGTCGAGAGATCGCCCTTCCAGGTGCGATAGCCCTTCTCGATGCGCAGGCTGTCGAGCGCGAACATGCCGAAGGGCCTGGCGCCCTGAGCCAGCACCAGGTCGTAGATCTCGGGCAGTTTCTCCATCTCGGCATGGATCTCCCAGCCGAGCTCGCCGGTGAAGGAGACCCGCAAGAGCGCCGCCCAGTGCCCGGCGATCTCGGTCTCCTGGAAGCTGAGCCAGGGCAGCGTCAGGTCGGCCCCGCAGAGCGCGCCGATGACCTGGCGCGACTTCGGGCCGGCGACGATCAGGGTGCCGATCTGCTCGGTCCAGTCCTCGATGGTGATGGGACTGCTTTCGGGCAAATGCCGCTCCAGCCACTCCCGGTCGTGGAGCTGGGCCGCCGCGGCGGTGACCAGGACGAACTGGTCCTCGGCCTCGCGGGTGACCGACATCTCGGTGACGATCCGGCCCCTGTGGTCGGCGAAATAGACCAGGCCGACGCGGCCGATCCTAGGCAGCGCGCCCGCCACCAGCCCGCGCAGCCAGTCATCGGCGCCCTCGCCCTTGACCTTGAAGCGCGAGAAGCCCGGCAGGTCCAGCACGCCACAGCCGTCGCGCACGGCCTCGCATTCCTCGCGGATGCGCTTCTCCCAGGGGCCGGAGCGGGACCAGGTCTGGGTCGCTTCCTCGGAGGTGTCGTCGCCGGGCTGCGCGAGCCACAGCGCGCGCTCCCAGCCGTTGAAGGCGCCCATCTGGCCGCCCAGCGCCACCACCTTGTCGTGCACCGAGGAGCAGCGCTTGGGCCGCCCCGCCGGCCAGGCATGCCACGGGAAGTGCATGGCGTATTCGTGGCCGTAGACCTCTCTCGCCTTGGCGACGCAGTAGTCCTTTTCGGCCCAGGGCCCGAAGCGGCGCGGGTCGCACGACCACATGTCCCACTCGGTGCCGCCCTCGACCACCCATTCGGCCAGCACCTTGCCCGCGCCCCCGGCCTGCGCGATGCCGAAGGTGAACACGCAGGCCTCGAAGGCGCCGGGCACCCCAGGCATCGGCCCGATCAGCGGGTTGCCGTCCGGGGCATAGGGGATCGGCCCGTTCACCACCCGGCTCAGCCCCGCCTGGCCCAGAAGCGGCACCCGCGCCATGGCGTCCTCGAGATACCACTCGAGCCGCTCGAGGTCGTCGGGGAAGAGCTGGAACGAGAAGTCCGCGGGCATCGGGTCGTCCGCGCTGACCCAGTGCGCCCGGCAGTCGCGCTCGTAGGGCCCGAGGTTGAAGCCAAACTTCTCCTGCCTGAGGTAGTAGGAGGAGTCCACGTCGCGCAACAGCGGCAGCTTGCGGCCGGCGCGCTCGGACCAGTCCTGCACCTCCGCGACGCCGTCGAACATGATGTACTGATGCGACATGGCGACGATCGGCACCTCGCGGCCGAACAGCCGCCCGACCTCGCCGGCGCGATAGCCCGCAGCGTTGACCACGTGCTCGCAGCGCACCTCGCCCTGGGGCGTGGCCACCACCCATTCGCCGCCCTGCCGCCGCACGCCGGTGACGGAGCAGAAGCGCACGATCTTCTGGCCCCGGTCGCGCGCGCCCTTGGCCAGCGCCTGGGTCAGCTGCGCCGGGTCGATGTCGCCGTCATAGGGATCGAACAACCCGCCCTTGAGGTCGTGCAGCTCGAGGAAGGGATAATGCGCCTTCAGCTCGTCGGGGGTGCACACCTCGATCTCGAGCCCCTGGTAGCGGCCCATGCCCTTGACCCGCTCGAACTCCTGCATGCGCTCGCTCGAATGCGCCAGCCGGACCGAGCCGGTGACGTGGTAGTTCATCGGATAGTCCACGGCCTCGGCCAGCCCGCGATAGAGCTCGGTCGAGTAGCGCTGCATGTTCATGATCGCCCAGGAGGCCGAGAAGGTCGGCACGTTGCCCGCCGCGTGCCATGTCGAGCCCGAGGTCAGCTCGTCGCGCTCGATCAGCAGGCAGTCGGTCCAGCCCTTGAGCGCCAGGTGGTAGAGCGCCGAGCAGCCCACCGCGCCGCCGCCGATGATCACCACGCGTGCCGTGGAGGGGATCTGTGCCATGGCTGTCTCCTCAGTAGACCGGCGGCGCGATCACCCACACCGCCACGGCGGGCTCGGTGCCGGGGTTGCGCCAGCGGAAGGGCTCGGCCCGGAAGCGGAAGCTGTCGCCCGGGCGCAGGTGGAAGTGCCGCGCGCCGATCCACAGCTCGAGCTCGCCGGCGACCAGATAGCCCGCCTCCTCGGTCGGCCGGGTGACGAACGCGCGCCGCTCGGCGCCGGCGTCGAACACCGAGCGCACGATCTCGAACGAGCCCGCGAGGTCGGGCGAGAGCAGCTGCTCGCTCAGCCCCTCCTCGGCCGAGCCCAGCGTGCGCCGCGCGCCGCCGCGCACCACATAGCCGCGCTCGGGCCCGGGCGCGGGGTCGGGGCCGAAGAACAGCGACATCGGCTGCTCGAGCAGATCGGCGAGGCGATGCAGGTCCGAGATGGTCGGCTCGGCCAGATTGCGCTCGACCTGCGAGAGCCAGCCGACCGAGCGGCCGGCGCTCAGCGCCAGCTCGGCCAGGGTCAGGCCGCGCGCCTTCCTCAGCGCGCGCAGATCGGCGCCGACGCCGCTGGCGCGCGCGGGCGTGGCCTGCGGCCCGGGCTCCGGGGCGCTGTCGTGGGCGCTGTCGTGCACCGGCGGCTCCTCCCCTTTCGTCCGGTGAAAAAATCTGGTGAATTTTCATCGCCCGCATGTCAGAAAACGCCGTGCGCGTGTCGCGCACCGCCCATTTTCGCGCGCTGTTCGAGCGCGCCGCGTCGCCAGGAGGGGACGCCAAAGGAGGCCCCGATGCCCCAGGCCGCTCGCGCGCCGGTCGCGCTTTTCACCCTGTTCAATCTCGTCGTGGCGCCGGTGGTCGGGCGCATCGTCTGGCACGGCATGATGGGGCTGGCTGCGCAGGGCCACGCGGTCGTCGCGGTGCTGGTCTCGCTGATCACGGTCAGCGCCATCCTCGGCGTCAATGCCGGGCTGACCTGGTGGGCCACCCGCGCCGGCCTGTCGCGCCGCGGGCAGATGGAGCTGTGGCTGATCACCGGCGGCACCTTCGCGCTGACGGTGGGCTTCGGCACCTTCTCGCCGATCAACCTGGTGCTCGCGCTGGCCCGCCGCGCGGGGGTCTGATCGAGGGGGGTCTGCTCGAGGGGGGTCTGATCGATGGGGGTCTGATCGATGGGGGTCTGATCGGTCGGCGCCTGATCCGCTCCCGGCTGCGACAAATTACAATGCGCCGCGCGATCGAACCGTGCTAGCGTGCCACCCGGGGGGGCGCCGGTTCGCGCGCGCCGCATCTTTGCGACATCGAGGAGTCGAGCATGGGACTGCGCGTGATCGGCGCCGGCGTCGGCCGGACCGGAACCTACTCGCTGAAGCTCGCGATCGACCAGCTGGGGTTCGGTCCCTGCCATCACATGGAGGAGGTGCTGCGCAACAAGCCGGTGCAGGTGCCGCTGTGGGCCGCGGCCGCGCAGGGCTCGCCCGATTGGCCGGCCATCTATGACGGCTATGAAAGCGCCGTGGACTGGCCCACGGCCTGCTTCTTCCGCGAGCTCAGCAGTGCCTGTCCGGACGCGAAATTCGTCCTCACGGTACGCAGCGCCGAGAGCTGGGCGGACAGTTTTTCGCAAACCATCTACCGGCTGATGGCGACGGCGGACGAAGCGCCGCCGCACATGCGCGCCTGGTTCGACATGAGCGTGGCGGTGGTCAACCGGACCGGATTTCCCCCCGGCCTCGACCGGCAAGGCCTGATCGACGCGTTCCAGGCGCACAACGACGCGGTCTGGTCGGTCGTCCCGCCCGAGCGGCTGCTGGTCTTCCAGGCCAGGGAGGGCTGGGGCCCCTTGTGCGACTTCCTCGGCGTCGCCGCGCCCGACGAGCCGTTCCCCCGCAGCAACGACCGGGGCGAGTTCTGGGATCTCGTCGCCGCCGGGTCCTAGGCCCCCTGCCGCGCCTCACGCCCCCAGCATCCGCGCCACCCAAGCCGGCGCCGCCTCGCCGGCCGGCCCGAGGATGCGCGCGTCGAACAGCGCGGCGTTGTCCGAGGGCGCGAGGTTGATCTCCAGCGTTCGGGCGCCGCGGTGCTTCGCCTCAGCCACGAAGCCCGCCGCCGGATAGACCGAGCCGGACGTGCCGATGGCGACGAACAGGTCGCAGGCGGCGAGCCGCTCCTCGATGGTGTCGAGCGCGTGGGGCATTTCGCCGAACCACACCACGTCGGGCCTGACCGCGCCGGCCGCGGCGCAGGCCGGGCAGGCATCGGCCGGGCTCATGTCGCCCCGCCAGTCCCAGCGATTGGCGCAGGCCGCGCACAGCGCGCGCATAATGCGCCCGTGCATGTGGATCACCTCGGACGCGCCCGCCCGCTCGTGCAGGTCGTCGATGTTCTGGGTGATCAGCGTCACCCGCCCCGGCCAGTCGCGCTCGAGGCGCGCCAGCGCCGCGTGGGCGGGGTTCGGCGCCGCCTCGCGGCAGGTGCGCCGCCGCATGTTGTAGAACTCGAGCACCCGGCCCGGGTCGCGGGCATAGCCTTCGGGCGTCGCCACCTCGGCCAGGTCGAACCGGGTCCACAGCCCGCCCCGGTCGCGAAATGTGCCGAGCCCGGATTCGGCCGAGATTCCCGCCCCGGTGAGGATCACGATCCGGTCCGTGCGGTGGTCCGTGCGCATCGCCGCGATCCGCGCTATGCTGCCCCGGCCCACAATGGACACCCGCGATGGCCCGTCAAACCCATTTCGACCGCGTCCGCGCCCTGGTGAGCCGCGCCAGCGGCGTGCCCGAGGCCGAGATCACGCTCGAGGCCCGGCTGCGCGGCGACCTCGGCCTGGACTGCAACGAGGGGCGCGCCTTCCTCGCCGCCTTCGCCGCGGAGTTCGGAATCGACATGGCGCAGGTCGATCCGCTCAACTATTTCGACGAGCCGGCCGCCTTCACCGGCTACGCCACGCTGGTGCCGGTGGCGGCGCGGCTCAGCCCCGCCTTCCGCGCCCGCGTGCGCCGCTCGACGCGGGGGCTGCGCGCGCTCAGGGTGCGCGACCTGGTGGCCTCGGCCCGGGCCGGCCGCTGGCTGCGCCCGCCGCTGCCGCGTGGCGACGCCGACCTGACCCGGCTCGGTCCCTCGGGCGCATTGCTGCTCGCGGGCAGCGTGCTGCTGCCGGCGCTGCTCGGCTATTGGCAGTATGCCGATCTGGGGGCGCCGCCGGCGCGCGCGGCGGGCGTGGCGCTGGGCGTGCTCGCCCTCATCTGGGGCCTGCTCGCGGCCCGCCTGCTCGCCGCCCTGCCCTGGCTGCGCCGGCTCGACGCGGCCGCGGCCCGCGAGGAGCAGGCGCTCAGCGCAGCTCGCTGAGCGCCCGGGCGCGCATCGCGGCATAGCCCGGCCGGTCGTGCAGGATCTCCAGCGTCCTGTGGCGCCGGGGCGTGAACATGTCGAGATGATAGATCCGCTGGTTCGGCCCGATCTCGCCGCGCTGGCGCGCGAAGTCGTTCATGTAGCCGTAGGAGCCGACCACGAACACCTTGCGCTCGCAGCCGCCCTTGACCAGGAAGAACATGTAGAGCTTGGCGTACTCGCCCTCGAGCGGCCCGAACGCGATGGCGTCGATCTCGCCCGCGGGCGTGGGGATCCGCTCGCGCAACGTGTGGCTCTGCGGCCCGGGCGCGAGGAAGGCCGGCCACTGCTCGATCACGCAGCCCTTGGGCCGCGTCGACGCCTGCTTGTCCTGCGCCCCGGCCGGCGCCGCCAGCAGCGCGCCCAGCGCCGCCGCGGCCAGCACGCCCTTCACCATTGCCCGGATCATCGCTATGCCTCTCTGCCCGATTGCGCGTTTTGCGCCAGTCTAGCGAAGGGAGCCCGCACCGCAATGCGCATCCTGTGCGTCTGCCTCGGCAATATCTGCCGCTCGCCCACGGCCGAGGCGGTGCTGCGCGCGCTCGCCGCGGCCGAGGGGCTCGCCATCGAGATCGACTCCGCGGGCACCGGCGCCTGGCATGTGGGCGAGCCGCCGACGCCCGAGGCCGTCGCTGTGGCCCGCGCGCGCGGCTACGACCTCGCCGCCTTGCGCGCCCGCCGGGTCGCGCCGGCCGACTTCGACGCCTTCGACCTGATCCTCGCCATGGACCGCGCCAACCTCGCCGAGCTCACACGCCTGCGCCCCCCGCACGCCCGCGCCGAGCTGCGCCTGTTCGACCCCGCCGGCTGCGAGATCCCCGACCCTTGGGGAGGCTCCCGCGCCGACTACGCGCGCACGCTCGACCTGATCGAGGCGGCCGCCCGCGCCCTGCTGCCCGCGCTCCGGGCGCGTTCTTGACGCCATCCCGGCCCCGCTCCATAAGCGCGCCCCATGACCGACCTGAGCCACATCCGCAACTTCTCGATCGTCGCCCATATCGACCACGGCAAGTCGACGCTCGCCGACCGGCTGATCGAGATGACCGGCACGCTGACGGGGCGCGAGATGAAGGCCCAGGTGCTCGACACCATGGACATCGAGCGCGAGCGCGGCATCACCATCAAGGCCCAGACCGTGCGCCTGGTCTACAAGGCCAGGGACGGCCGCCAGTACCTGCTCAACCTGATCGACACGCCGGGCCATGTCGACTTCTCCTACGAGGTCTCGCGCTCGATGCGCGCGGTCGAGGGCTCGCTCCTGGTGGTCGACGCCTCGCAAGGGGTCGAGGCGCAGACGCTCGCCAACGCCTACCAGGCGATCGACGCCGACCACGAGATCGTGCCCGTGCTCAACAAGATCGACCTGCCCGCCGCCGACATCGAGCGCGTCAGGACCCAGATCGAGGACGTGATCGGCATCGACGCCGCCGACGCCGTGCTGATCTCGGCCAAGACCGGCGCCGGCGTCACCGAGGTGCTCGAGGCCATCGTCAACCGCCTGCCCGCGCCCGCGGGCGACGCCGGGGCGCCGCTCAAGGCCATGCTGGTCGATTCGTGGTACGACGCCTATCTCGGCGTCATCGTGCTGATCCGCATCATGGACGGCGTGCTCAAGCGCGGCGAGCGCATCCGCATGATGCAGACCGGCGCGCTCTACCAGGTCGACCGGGTCGGCATCTTCACGCCCAGGATGACGCAGACCGACGTGCTCGGCCCCGGCGAGATCGGCTTTCTCACCGCCTCGATCAAGCAGGTGCGCGACACCCGCGTGGGCGACACCATCACGCACGAGCGCCACCCCTGCGCGCACCCGCTGCCGGGCTTCAAGCCCGCCGTGCCGGTGGTCTTTTGCGGCCTCTACCCGGTCGACTCGGCCGACTTCGAGGACCTGCGCGACGCGGTCGAGCGGCTGGCCTTGAACGACGCCAGCTTCACCCACGAGGTCGAATCCTCGGCCGCGCTGGGCTTCGGCTTCCGCTGCGGCTTCCTGGGGCTGTTGCACCTCGAGGTGATCCGCGACCGGCTCGAGCGCGAGTACCAGATCGACCTGATCACCACCGCGCCCTCGGTGGTCTACCGCATGCATTTGCGCGACGGCGCCATGCGCGAGCTGCACAACCCCGTGGACATGCCCGAGCCGACCCAGCTCGACCGCATCGAGGAGCCCTGGATCAAGGCCACCATCCTGGTGCCCGACGAATACTTAGGCGACGTGCTCAAGCTGTGCGAGGACCGGCGCGGCCGCCAGCAGGACCTCACTTACGTCGGCGGCCGGGCCATGGTGGTCTATCGCCTGCCATTGAACGAGGTGGTGTTCGACTTCTACGACCGGCTCAAGAGCGTGACGCGGGGCTATGCCAGCTTCGACTACCACCTCGACGGCTACGAGGCGGGCGAGCTGGTGCGCATGCAGATCCTGGTCAACGAGGAGCCGGTCGACGCGCTCGCCACCATCGTGCACCGCGACAAGGCCGAGGCGCGCGGCCGCCAGATGTGCGAGCGGCTCAAGGAGCTGATCCCCCAGCACCTGTTCAAGATCCCGATCCAGGCCGCGATCGGCGGCCGCGTCATCGCGCGCGAGACCATCTCGGCGCTCCGCAAGGACGTGACCGCCAAGTGCTACGGCGGCGACATCACCCGCAAGCGCAAATTGCTCGACAAGCAGAAGGCCGGTAAAAAGAAGATGCGCCAGTTCGGCCGGGTGGAGATCCCGCAGGAGGCGTTCATCAATGCGTTGAAGATGGATGGGTGAGCGCCCGTGAGCGCCCTGTCGAGCTGGGTCATGCCCCGGCGTGACCGGGGCATCCTTGGCCCCTAAGCGACGCGTCGTGGCAAAGTCCTTCTTCGTCTACATTATGACGAACCGCCCCGACGGCACGCTCTACATCGGCGTGACCAGCGACCTCGTCCAACGCGCTTGGCAGCACCGCACAGGAGCCGCCGACGGCTTCACCAAACGCTACAACCTCCATCGGCTCGTCTGGTTCGAGCCGCACGACAACGCCGAAAGCGCGATCCGGCGCGAGAAGCGCCTGAAGAAGTGGCCCCGGCGCTGGAAAACGGCGCTGATCGCCGCCACGAACCCCGGGTGGCGCGACCTGTGGGACCAGATATGCCGGTGACGACGGGAGCGCCCTCAAGGCTGAGACCTCCGTCCTCACCCGGCCCACCTCTCCGTCATCGCCCGGCCCACCTCTCCGTCATCGCCCGGCTTGACCGGGCGATCCCCTGCCGACCGAGAGATGCCCCGGTCAAGCCGGGGCATGACGAATGGCGGCGACATCACCCGCAAGCGCAAATTGCTCGCGAAGCAGAAGGCCGGTAAAAAGCGCATGCGCCAGTTCGGCCGGGTCGAGATCCCGCAGGAGGCGTTTATTAATGCGTTGAAGATGGATGGGTGACCAATTGAGCAGGATGATTAAATATCAGGAGAAAATTTAAATTGGCGAACTAGATATTTGATCGAATCAACCGCTTTTCGATTCCCCGAGTCTCCAATTTCGTTGAAAATCGCGCTGCTCTCTGTCAAGAATCCGATCAAAAACAAATGACCCACATGAATCGTTGTTGTCAAGGCGCTTTTTATGAATTCACTTGACACTCCCATTCGAATGAAATTTTCTCCAGCAACGTTTTCGATCACTCCAATACGGCTTGGGAAAAAATAATGGCCATGAACACCGAACTCTGAAGTTTTCTTAAAATAGGCGTATAGAGCATTCCCAACTGAATTGATCTCGGAGAATCGGAATTTCTTCTGATATTCTTTTCTATCTCCAGATGATTTCGAAAACCACAGCTTTTCAAGCTCTGGATCTTTCGAGAAAATGATCGCATCGCGCGCGAGTTCGCAGGCCATTCGCGTTAAACCTAGACCGATATTTGGATCGCGCTGGAAAGACATTAGGGCGGCGTGGCGCAAATAGCTACGAATACCAGAAACGGCTACTGGAGTGCTCATCGAAAATCGATCGCTATTCATTAGTATAATGTTGTGAAGAGACCAGATCAATTCCATCAAATGTTCGGATTTGTCGACATAAAATTCAAATTCTTTGATGCTACTTTCGAACTGTTCTTCATAAAGTCTTAGGAATTTTCTTCTCGTCATGGACAATTTCACCGCGGCCGAGTTTCAGAAGTAAATTTATCAGCATTTGGCAAAAAAACAAGCAAGCTTAGGGTAGCAAGCGTAGCAACTGTCTTTCGCATCCTCATATGGGGCGGTACTCGGTCTGGTCGCGGAACATGGCGTTGAGGATGGTCAGCAGCTTCCGGGCGCAGGCGGTGATGGCGAGCAAGCGTAGGGTGGGTGCCAACCCACCGCGCACCGCGCCAACACCGCCCGCCACTGGTGGGTTTCACCCACCCTACCCATCGCCGCATGTCGGGCGGGCATCACCCCGTCAACCCACGGCCGCCGCCCAAACCCCGCCCTACCGCCGGTCGCGCGCGCCGCCCCACCGGGTAGGGCGGGCTTCAGCCCGCCATCCCCCGGCCGGGACTCCGGCGTGGCGGGATGAAGCCCGCCCTACGCGCCGAACCTCCGCCCGCCCGGCCTGCCCACACCGGCGGCGAAAACCGTCCGAATAGATGTTCTATTAAAATCAATAACTTGACCATATGTCCACGCGTGGACACCCTGTGCGCCTTGCCCGCCGGCCCCCGCTTGCGGCACAATGGCGCCGCGCCCGGGGGGGCGCCGGGGGGTGGCACATGGTTGCGCTGGACATTCTCAAGCCGTCGGACGTGGAAGGCATCTTCACCTCGCCCTTCTTCGTCCACTACTGGCCGAGCATCATCGGAACGATTCTGTTCTTTCTCTGCCTGCGCCTGGGCTGGACCTGGACGGTGGTGCCGATCGTCGGCGGCGCCATCGGCCTGCAGGTGCTCGCGCTGGGCATCGGCAGCTGAGCGCCGCAAAAAACGCGCCCGCCGGAGCGACCTCGCTCCGACGGGCGGCACCGCTTCGGGACGGTGCGATCCCCGGGGCCCGAAAGGCTCAGGCGCCGGCGGCGCGGAACCGGTCGAACGGGGTCTTCGGCGCGTCGGCCGGCTTGGGCTTGGCCGCCTCGGCCTCGGCCGGCTTGGCCTCGGCGGGCCTGGCCTCCACCCTGGCCGCGCCGTTGCCCTTGCTGAACGGCAGCCCGTCGTCCATGTCGCCGCCCTTCGACAGCTCCTCGGCCATGCGCAGGAATTCCTCAACCTTGGCCAGCTCGGCCTTCAGCCGGCTGCGGTACCTGGTAGCAAGCTGAAATACGTCGGACATAACGACCCCCTGATCTGGCGCTGCGGCCGAAACCCGCAGCACCGGGCCCGACCATGAACAAGATTCGGCCATAAACATAACACGGTATCAGGCAGTCTGGTATGGAATTTTTCGAATGAAAACAATTAGAAACAGAGCAAACCTGAAACCGTGCAACCGCAAGTTTAGCCGTCCGTCGAAACCGCCCTCAGCGGATGCGCGGCTGCACCAAAAATCCGGTCACCGTGGTCTCGCCCAGCGCCTTCAGCGCCTCGAGCCGGTGCAGCCCCTCGACCAGCACATAGCGCTCGCCGTCGGGGCGTCGCTCGAGCCGGACGCTGATCGGGGTCTGCTGGCCGTGCTCGAGGATGTCCTCGGCCAGCGCCTCGACCCGGGCCGCATCCAGCGCCTTGGCGCGCTTGACCGGCACGTAGATGCGGGCAATCTCGATCTCGTGGCGCTCGAGCATGGCCATGTCAGATCGCCCGGCCGGGC
>NZ_JBZSYN010000075.1:0-43945 GCF_058622915.1 Thermohalobaculum sp.
CCCTCTCGACGGCGGCCGCTCGTCGCTCTCGTCCCCGCACCAGCACCGCCACACCCTTGATGCCATCAAGGGACGGCGCAATGTAGGATGCGCAGCACCCAGCCGCGACAATTTTCGCAACTGTTGTGCGAGCGCCTCGCCCGGTCGACCCGCAAAACACGCCGCACACGACCAAATTCTTTGGCGAAGAGTTACTATCCGGAACCAATTTCTTTGATTTCCAGACGCGGCCAGTGACAGTTCTCGAGCGCCTGAATACAAATATGATCAATGACTTGTGCCTCGACCAACGAGGTCCGCACGAAGTCTTACGCACCAAGGCTGGCGACTGGAGTCTGCGTGACGACTCATAGTCTGTGTGGTAAAAGAATTCACATTGAACTCTTTGAAAATCTGCTATCGATCTGTTCAGCTTTCGATTCTTCCCAAGATGCCTTCCGTTCGGGAGAGAGCCATGATCCGCCGTCTTTGCCTCGCCGCACTGGTCTCCTGTGCGCTGCCACTTGCCGCCATGGCGCAGGTCGGGGCGCCGCAGGGCCGCTATATCGTCGTGCTGAACGCAGGCCT
The DNA here is from genome assembly GCF_058622915.1 of Thermohalobaculum sp. Lineage (NCBI taxonomy): Bacteria > Pseudomonadati > Pseudomonadota > Alphaproteobacteria > Rhodobacterales > Paracoccaceae > Thermohalobaculum > Thermohalobaculum sp. Next base: position 568 of record NZ_JBZSYN010000075.1, read on the forward strand.
CGGCATGCCCGGGGACGTGGCGGCCGATGTGGCGCAGCGCACCGGCGGGCAGGTCGGTTATGTCTACGAGCACGCGCTGAAGGGCTTCTCGATCACCATGCCGCGCGCGGCGGTCGCCGGGGTCAGGAACGACCGGCGCGTCGCCTATGTCGAGGAGGACCAGCCGGTCTCGATCTCGGCCGAGACGCTGCCGACCGGGGTCGACCGCATCTTCAACCCCGCGACCAACGATCCGGTGGCGACGAGCGGCTCCGCCATCGACAGTGCGCTTTCCATCAACAGCGCCGACGACAAGCGCGTCGACGCGGACGTGGCGGTGATCGACACCGGCATCGACAGCACACATCCCGACCTCAACGTGGTCGGCGGCACAAACTGCCTGCAGTATAGTGGCAAGGGCCCCGTCTGGGCGCGCAGCTACTATTGCGACGACAACGCCAGCTACCAGGACGACAACGATCACGGCACCCATGTCTCGGGCACGATCGGCGCCCTCGACAACGGCATCGGCGTGGTCGGCGTGGCGCCGGGTGTCCGGCTGTGGGCGGTGAAGGTGCTCGATGCCAGCGGCTCGGGCTATGATTCCACGGTGGTCGCCGGGATCGACTGGGTCGACCAGCACGCGAGCACCATCGACGTCGCCAACATGAGCCTGGGCGGCTCGGGCCGCAGCCAGGCGGAGATGGACGCGATCGACCAGGCGGTGACGGACGGCGTGGTGATCGTGGTCGCCGCCGGCAACAACAACGACGACGCCAACAACTATTCGCCGGCCTATGTACCGAACGCGATCACGGTCTCGGCGCTGGCGGACTTCGACGGCAAGTCGGGCGGCCTGGGCTCGCCGACCTGCCGGTCGGACGTGGACGACACGCTGGCCGCCTTCAGCAACTGGGGCTCGGCGGTCGACATCGCGGCGCCGGGCGTGTGCATCCTGTCAACCCTGCCCAACAACAGCTACGGCACCTACAGCGGCACCTCGATGGCCTCGCCGCATGTTGCCGGAGCGGCGGCGCTTTTGGCGAGCGTCAACCACCCGCAGAACGGGACCGACGTGCAGGACATCCGGGACGCCCTGGTCGCCGCCGGCAACAAGAACTGGGTCGACAGGGACACGGCTGACGGCGTTCCTGATGAACCACTGCTCGATGTCTCGACCTTCAAGCCCGTCTTCGTGTCCGCGAGCGGTGGGGGCGGCTCCGGTGGCAGCACCACGCTCAGCGCAAGCTTCACGCACGCCGCCTGCACCGCCGGCCAGCCCTGCCAGTTCACCGACACGTCCACTGACCAGGGAGGCTCCATCAAATCGTGGGCCTGGGATTTCAATGGCAATGGCCAGATCGATTCCACCGCACAGAATCCGACTTACATATATGGCGTCGGCGGCAGCTTCCCGGTCAAACTGACGGTGAGTGATGGCAGCCTGACCGACTCGACAACCCAAAGCGTGACGGTTGCAAGCGCCGGCGGTAGCGCCGGGAAGAACATTTATGTCGCCGGGATCGCCTTCCAGCAGAAGGGCCCGAACCTCGACACCACGGTGACCATCAAGTGGGATTCGAACGGCAACTCAAGTGCCGATGCTGGCGACTCGCCGGTGGCGGGCGCGGTGCTGACGGTCAAGATGTGCGGCGGCGGCGCATGCTACTTCACGACCAGCGCGGCGACGACGGACAGCAGTGGCCAGGCGACCTATAAGCTGATGCACATCGCCAGCACGACCTACACGTTCACCGTCACGAGCGTGGTGCTGTCCGGCTACACCTATGACTCGGCGCTGGATCAGGGAAATCCCGCCTCTTACCCGTGATCGGCAAGCCGGCGGGGCGGCCAGCCTACCCCTCCGGCCACTCGATCGGCACGCACACACCCCGGCCGCGGCGCCTGCCGCGGCCGGGGTTTCGCTGACGATGGCGATTACTTCCGCACCGGCTGCCGCGACCCTCTCGGCTTCGGCCCCGACCCGGGTGGGGACGCCGGTGCCTTGTAGGTGAGCACCAGCCGCTCGGTGCGGCCGTTGCGCTCGAGCACCACCGCATCGGTGTCGATGCGCACCACGCTCCAGCCCTGGAAGGTGTCGCCCTCGCGCAGCCTGAGCGCCTGGTCGGCGCCGGCCAGGGTCACGATCGCCACCTTCTCCGGGCCGTCGGTCAGCACGCCGGCCAGCGTCGCGTCGAGCGCGGCCGGTGCGGTGACCGGCGCCGCGGGGGGGCGCCGCGAGGCGATGAACAGCGGGCGCTCCAGCGCCGCGGCGAGCGCCTCGATCGGCTCGGGCTGCGGCTTTGGCAGGGTGAAGGGCGCGGGCGTGCGGGCCGCCGGCACGGCGCGCGCGCCGCTCGTCGAGGGGGCCGGCGCGGGGCGCAGGATGTCCAGCGCGAACCAGGCCGAGGCGCCCAGAAACGCCGCCAGCAGCACCGAGTCGCGCACCGCCCGTCTCATCCCGAGACCTCCGGCGGCAGGTAGCCGTAGAGCTCGAAGTCGAGCTCGAGCAGCTGTGGCTGTTGCTCGCTGGTACGCCCGGGGCGGCGGCGGCCGCGGGCGCTGATGGTGAACGAGCGCATGAACAGGTAGGGCTCGCCGGTCTCCAGGTCGTGCAGCACGGGGAAGAGCTGCGCCCAGGCGCCGCGCATGGCAACGCTGAGCGCCACCCGGCCCGCCTTGCGGTCGGCCTCGCCGCCCTCGACCACGCGGATGCTGCGCACCTCGCCGCCGTGGCGCTCGACGACCTTGCGCACCAGCTCGCTCATGCGCGCGCCCGCGAGCGCGCGCGATTCGGCCTTCAGGTACAGGCCGGCGTCGGCGATGGCCTTGCGGGCCTGGGCCAGCTCGGCGGCGCGGACGTCGTGCTCGGCGGCGATGGCGCGCAGACGCGCCAGCATGTTGGCCGCCTGGCTGCGCTGGTCCTCCAGCCGCGCCCAGCGCCCGGCCAGCGGCGCCGCGACGCCCAGCGCGGTCACGGCCAGCAGCCCGACGAGCAGCGCCAGCGCGAGCAGGCGCGAGGCGAGGGAGCCCGGGCGGATCACGGCTTCGCCTCCGCCGTCGTCGGGCTGGTCTGGCGCGGGCCGACCGTCAGGCGGATGGTGAAGCGGTCCGCCGACCCCTGCCCCGCCACCACGGGCGCGGCGAAGCTGGCGCCGGAGAGGATCGGCGAGGCCTCGAGATCGCGCAGGAGCTGGGTCGGCGCGGGCGAGAATCCGAACAGATAGAGATCGCCCTCGCGGTAGCGCATCTCGAACAGCCATTGCCCGTCGGACATGCGCCGGGTCACCTCGTCGATCAGCCCGGCGGCGGTGACCTGGGAGCGCCGCGCCTTGACCAGGGTCTCGGCCGAGGCTTCGAGCGCCTGGGTGCGGTCCTGAAGCTTGCGCACCTCGCCGGCGCGGGCGCGCGCCTCGACGACCTGGGCATCGAGCGCAGCGAGCCGCGCCGAGGCGCGCTCGAAGGCGAGGTAGAACGCGCAGGCCCCGAGGACGACGGCAAGGACCGCCGCCGCACCGACGAGGCGGGGCATCAAATGCGACGGGCGGGCGCGCTCGGCCGGCGGCAAGAGGTTGTAGTCCTCGCCGCCGGGCGCCCCGTCGACCCGGGCCGGCCTGAGCCCGATGGCGCGAGCGAGGCCGAGGGCCTCGGCCACGTCCGAGCGCCGGGCGACGCGCATGGTGACGCGGAGCGTCTCGCCGGAGGAATCGCTGCCGGTGACCCGGTAGTCGAAATGCACGTCCGCGGCGCTGAACGGGGTCTTGCGGTCCATCTCCTGCGCGATGACCTCGCCGAGCGCGCCGGCGGCGATGGCGGGGACCTCGAGCTCGGGCTCGAGCACCTTCTCGGGCGGCAGCCGCACCACCACCTCGTCGGCCCTGGCCCGGCCCAGCGCGGCGCGCAGCGCGGCCACTGTCTCGTCGGCGCGGCGCGGATCGGGGGCGACTTCGGCCAGCAGCTCGCGGCGGCGGCCGTCGAAGCGCGCGAGCGTGATGCTGCCACGGTCGAGCACCAGCTCGATCCGCGTCGGCGCGGGGAACAGCATCTGGCGCAGGCCGGCGGGCAGGCAGCCGCGCAACTCGGCGCCCCACCAGTGAAGAAACTGCCTGACGCGGGTGTCGAGCGCGCTTGCCATGTCTCGTGAGCCTGCTCCCTAGCCGCCTGCGGAGGCGCCGTGCCCGCACCCCCGACCCGTTTAGCGATATCAGCTTTAGCCCGGCAAGCCCACCGTCAGCGTCGGCCAGTGCTGCCGCGGGTCGGCGAGCGCGACCTCGATGCGCACGAGCCGCGCGGCGGGCCAGTCCGGCTGCCAGCGCGTCGTCCATTCGGGCGCCGGGTGGCCCGGCGCCTGGCCGAACCAGGACACTTTCAGCGCCGTGACGCCCTTGAGCAGCACGCGCTCGCCGGTCAGCGCCTCGGGCGGCGGCGTGGTGTCGTTCGAGTCCTTGGGCGCGGGGCGCCAGGACAGCACCAGGGCGTCGTCGCGCAGCGCGAGGTGGAACTCATAGAAATCGGCGCCGCCCAGCGCCGTCATCCACAGCGCATCGAAGACAAGACGGTCGGATTCGCCGCTGACCGAGGCGGGCCGCGCGGTCTGCGACAGCCGCGCGCGCAGGAAGGCGTGGGTGCGCACGACCGCGTTGACCTGGTCCGAGGCCTGGCGCGTGCGCTCCCAGGCGCGGCCGCCGAAATGCAGGCCGCCCATCATCATCACCGAGAGCATGCCGAGCAGCGTGAGCGCGACCAGAAGCTCGGCCAGCGTCATGCCGCGGTCGCGGCGGCGGCTGCGGGCCCGCGTCATGGCGGGGCCAGCTTCAGCTCGGAGAGGCGGACGGCGGCGCCACCGGGCTCGGTGACCTCGACCGTGACGTCCCAGGCGGCCAGGCGCGGCTCGTGATCGAGCGGCACCGGCTGCACCCGGCGCATGGCGATGCGCACGGTGCGGCCGTCGGCCAGCGTCTCCTCGCTGCTGCCCGCGGCCAGCGGGCGCGAGACGCCGATCTCGGCCAGGTAGGAGCGGGCGATGAGCACGCCAGAGGCGGTCGCACGGGCGCGGCGCTCCCAGGTGAGCCCGCCGGTCAGCGCGGCATAGGTGCTGGCCAGCGTCAGCGACAGGATGACGAAGGCCACCAGGACCTCGACCAGCGTGAAGCCACGCTCACGCCTTGTGTTCGGCGATCCGGACATTTCCGTCGAACCAGTCGATCGAGAGCAGCAGCGCGCGGTCGCCGCGGCTGAGCGTGAGCTTGGCGCCGGTGGAGGTGCCATCGGGGTAGAAGCGGATGCCGCCCCGCTCGGCGCCGGTCCGCTCCTGCCGGGCGATGGTCATGGCCAGCGTCATGCCCTTGGGAAGGCGACCATGCACCTGGCCGTCGTCGCTGCGCCAGCTGCCGGACTTGAGGTCGATCATCAGCACCGTCTCGCGGCTCTGGTTGAGCGAATCGTTGCGCACGCGGCGGATGTCGCCGCGCAGGTCCTCGGCGGCGGCGCGCAGTGCCGTTCCCGGCGCGATGTTGTTGAGGCGCGGCAGGGCCATCAGCGTGATCATGGCGATGATGCCGAGGACGACGATCAGCTCGACCAGCGTGAAGCCGCGCTGGCGGGCGCGCCTACCAGCTGACCACATCGGCATTCTCGCCCTGGCCCCCCTCGGCATTGTCGGCGCCGAGGCTGTAGAGGTCGTACTCGCCGTGCTCGCCCGGAATGCGGTAGTGGTAGGGGTGGCCCCAGGGGTCGATCAGCGATTCCTTCTTCTTGACATAGGGGCCGTTCCAGCCATTCGCGCCCGAGGGCTTCTCGAGAAGCGCGTCGAGCCCCTGGGAAGCGGTGGGGTAGTTCCCGACGTCGAGCCGGTAGAGATCGAGGATGCCGGCGAGCTGGCTGACCTGGATCTTGGCGCTGTCGTGCCGGGCGCCGCCCAGATACTTCATCACCTGCGGCACCGCGAAGGCGGCGATCAGGCCGATGATGACCAGCACCACCAGAAGCTCGACCAGCGTCAGGCCGCGCTCGCGGCGGCGCCTGGGCCGGTCGGGGACGCGTGCGCCTGTGGGGGTTGCGCCTGTCGGGGTTGCGCTTGTGGGGGTTGCGCCTGTCGGGGTCACGTCGCACTCCATCGCCCGGCCCCTCAGACCGCAAGACTGTAAGAACCGAGTATTGCCGAGAGGATAGACCCGATAATGAAAGCGATCAATACGCCGAGCCCGATGGTCACGACCGGCGTGAGCAGGTCCAGCATGCGCTGAATCGCCGCGGCCGTCTCGCGGTCGTAGACCGCCGCGACCTGCTCGAGCATGTCGGGCAGGCGGCCGCTTTCCTCGCCCACCTCGATGAGCTGCACGGCCATGCCGGGGAAGGCGCCGGTGGCGGCCAGCGGCCGCGCCAGCCCCTCGCCGCGCGACAGCGGCCCGGCGGTGCGCCGCGCCGCGGCGGCGATCACCGGGTTGGCGATGGTGCCGGCGGCGATCTCGAGGCCGTTGAGGATCGTGACCCCGTTTTGCAGCAGCACCCCCAGCGTGCGGCAGAACCGCGCCGTCTCGACCCGGCGGGTCAGCTCGCCGATCAGCGGCAGCGCCAGCCGGACGCGGCCCAGCGCCACGCGCCCGCGCGGAGTGCGCCCCGCCGAGAGCACGAACAGCGGCGCCGCCGCCACGGCGATCGCCACCAGCCAGCCGTAGTGCACGGAGAAGTCCGAGACGGCGACGACGATGGCGGTGGCGAGCGGCAGCTTGACGCCCGCGTCCTCGAACATCGGCCGGAACTGCGGCACCACATAGACCATCAGGATGACCAGCGAGATGCCGGTGAGGATCAGCACCAGCAGCGGATAGGCCATGGCCGAGCGCACCGACTGGGCCAGCCGCTCGGCGCGCTCGACCATGTCGGCGAGCCGGGCGAGTGCGGGGGCGAGCGCGCCGCCGGCCTCGCCGGCGCGGACCATGCCGATATAGTCGGGGCGGAAGATGTCGGGCCGCGTCTCCAGCGCCTCGGCCAGCGAGGCGCCGCCGCGCAGGCGCTCGAGCACCTCGCCCGCGAGCGGGCCCAGCGGCGTCTCGTCATGCACCCGGCGCAGGATCTCGAGCGCCCGGTCGACCGGCGCCCCGGCCGAGAGCATCATCTCGAGCTGGCGGGTGAACAGCATCAGATCGCGCCGGCTGACGCGGCGGCGGCGCAGGCGCAGGCCCGCGAGCCGCACCTCGCGGGCCCGGCTGACCGCGACCGGCACGGCGCCGCGGCGGCGGATCAGGTCGAGCGCGGCGGCGCGCGTCTCGGCGCTCACCTCGCCGTCGAGGACCTCGCCGCCGGGAGCCACCGCCTTGTACTGGAAACGCGCCATCAACCCGCCCGGTCCGCCGGACCGCTCAACTCGCCCGCGCCACGCGCAGCACCTCGCCCAGCGTCGTCTCGCCCCTCAGCGCCTTGGCCACGCCGTCCTCGAACATGGTGCGAAAGCCGGTCTCGGCGGCGGTGGCCAGGATCTCGCGGGCGCTGGCGCGGGCCAGCACCTTGCGGCGCAGCGCATCGGTCATCGGCATGGTCTCGATCAACGCCGTGCGCCCGGCAAAGCCGCGCCCGCGGCAGCGCTCGCAGCCCACCGCGCGGGCGAGCAGGATCTCGCCCTCGGGCTGGCGGGCGCGCAGGCCGAAACGCTCGACCACCTCGGGCAGCGCCGATTCGCTCTCAGAGCAGTGCGGGCACAGCCGGCGCACCAGCCGCTGGGCGGAGACGCCGATGATGGTCGAGGCGATCAGGTATTCCTCCACCCCCATGTCGATCAGCCGCGTGATGGCCGAGGCGGCATCGTTGGTGTGCAGCGTCGAGAGCACCAGATGGCCGGTCAACGCGGCTTGGGCGGCGATGCGCGCGGTCTCGGTGTCGCGGATCTCGCCGACCATGATGACGTCGGGGTCCTGGCGCAGGATCGAGCGCAGGACATGGGCGAAGCTCAGGCCGATATCGGGCTTGACCTGTACCTGGTTGACGCCGTCGATCTGGTACTCGACCGGGTCCTCGACGGTGAAGATCTTCTTCTCCGGGCTCGCGAGGCGGACCAGCCCGGCATAGAGCGTGGTGGTCTTGCCGCTGCCCGTGGGCCCGGTGATCAGGAAGACGCCGTGCGGCTGGTCCAGCACCTCCTCGAGCTGGGTGCGCTCGGCGTCCGAGAAGCCGAGCGCGCGGAAGTCCAGCGTCACCGCGTCGCGGTCGAGGACGCGCATCACCACGCTCTCGCCGTGCAGCGTCGGGATGGTGGAGACGCGCAGGTCGATGGCGCGGCCGCGAATCACGATCTTCACCCGGCCGTCCTGCGGCAGGCGGCGCTCGGCGATGTTCAGCCGCGCCATGATCTTGATGCGCGAGACGATGGCTGCGCGCAGGCGCATGGCGGCGGGGTCCTGGTCGACCAGCACGCCGTCGATGCGGAAGCGCACGCGCACGCTGGCCTCGAAGGGCTCGATGTGGATGTCGGAGGCGCGGGCCTCGACTGCATGGGCGATCAGGGCGTTGACCCAGCGCACCACCGGCGCCTCGCTGGCCATGTCGCGCAGCCGCGCCACGTCGAGCTCGAGGTCGCCCTCGACCTCGGCCGCGGGGGCGAGATCGGGCGCGGCGTAGAGCGCCTCGATGGTCGCCTCGATCAGGCCCGGCTCGGCGATGCGCAGCTCGGGCGCGACGCCGGTGGCGAGCCGGACCCCGTCGATGGCATAGCGGTCGAGCGGGTCGGCCACCGCGAGCACGATGCGCCCCTCGGCCGCGCCGATCGGCAGGATGCGCCGCTCGCGCAGGAAGCGCGGGCTGAGGCCGCCGATCTCGACCGGCGCCTCGGGCATCTCCTCGGCCGCCACCACGGGCCGGCCGGTCAGCGCCGCCATGGTCTGGGCGAGGTCGCGCTCGGAGACCAGGCCAAGCTGGGCCAGCACGCGCACCACGCTCTCGTTCTGCGCCCCGGCGAGGCGGGCGGCGCGCTCGAAGCCGGCCTCGCTCAGCTTGGCGCGCTCGATCAGCGCCGTGCCCAGCGCGCGCGTGAAGTCTTCGCGGTCATCGAGCGAGACGAGCATTGCCTTGTCCCCCTTGGGCTTAACAGTATCGGTTAAGGCCGTGCTTCACGCAAACTGAATCGGCCCCAGCGCCCAGGTCAGCCAGAACCCTGCGGCCAGCGCCGGGCCGAAGGGCAATGGCTGGCCGAGGCCGCCGCTGCCGGCCAGCGCGCGCGCCAGCGCCAGGCCCAGCCCCGCCAGCGCCGCGATCAGCATGCACGAGGGCAGGCCCTGCCAGCCGAGCCAGGCGCCGGCGGCGGCGAACAGCTTGGCATCGCCCAGGCCCAGCGCTTCGCGCCCGGTGGCGCGCTCCCAGCCCCAGCCGAGCGCGGCGAAGCCGGCGAAGCCGAGACCCGCGCCGATCAGGTGGTCGAGCGGCTGCCAGCCGGCGGCGGCCGCGACCGCGAGGCCGACGCCGATCAGCGGCAGGGTGAGGAGGTCGGGCAGCGCCATCTCGCGCAGGTCAATCAGGCTGAGCGCCAGGAGCGTCCAGCCGAGCCCCGCGCCGAGCCAGCCGATCCAGCCGGGCGCGGCGAGGACGGCCCAAAGCGCCAGGCCCAGCGCGGCCAGCTCCACCGCCGGCTCGTAGAAGCCGATGCGCGCGCCGCAGCCGCGGCAGCGGCCGCGCAACGCCAGCCAGCTGACGAGCGGCACCAGCTCGGCCGGGCGCAGCGTCCGCCCGCAGGCAGGGCAACGCGAGCGCCCGCGCACGATCGAGGCGCCGGTGCCCCGGCGTCTCACGGCAAGCCCGATGAAGCTGCCGATGAAGGGCGCGGCGAGGACGACCAGGATATCGACAGGGGGGCTGCTCATGCGGCCATCTAGCTTAGCAGAGCGCTTTGGCCGAAAATATGCGCTGAATTTTTTTCACTATAATTACAATAATTTATGCTTTTGTGCCATGTGCACACCCCGCCGCCATGCTCAGGCCCCGACGGTCGAGGCGCGCGCCTTCCAGGCCGTCGGCACCTCCGCCGCGCGCCAGCAGGCCGAGTGCTGCTCGCCGAAGCTGAAGACCTGCGGCTCGTCGCGGACGCAACGATCCACGCGCAGCGGGCAGCGCGGGTGGAAGGGGCAGCCGGTGGGCGGCGACAGCGGCGAGGGCGGCTCGCCCTCGAGCTTGATGCGCAGCTTCTGCCGCTCGGGGTCGGCCACCGGGGTGGCGGTGAACAGGGCGCGCGTATAGGGGTGGCGCGGCTCGGCGAAGATGGCCTCGGCCGAGCCCTCCTCCACGGGGCGGCCGAAATACATCACCATGACATGGTCGGCGATCAGGCGCACCACGCTGAGGTCGTGGCTGATGAAGATGTAGGCCAGCCCGAACTCGTCCTGCAGGTCGGCGAGCAGGTTCAGGATCTGGGCGCGGATCGAGAGGTCGAGCGCCGAGACCGGCTCGTCGAGCACCAGGATCCTGGGGTTCAGCATCAGCGACCGGGCGATGGCGATGCGCTGGCGCTGGCCGCCCGAGAACATGTGCGGGAAGCGGTCGGCATGCTCGGGGCGCAGCCCCACCTTGGCGATCATCTCGAGCACGGCCTCGCGGCGCTCGCGCCGGCGCATGGAGGTGTTGAGCTTGAGCGGCTCGTCGAGCATGTCCGCCACGGTCTTGCGCGGGTTGAGCGAGCCGTAGGGGTTCTGGAACACGATCTGCACCGAGCGGCGCAGCTCGGCCGAGGGACGGCCCGCGGAGATGTCGATCACCTTGCCCGCGATCTCGAGCTCGCCGCTGGTGGGCGGCTCGATCATGGTCAGCACGCGGGCGAGCGTGGACTTGCCGCAGCCGGACTCGCCGACCACGGCCAGCGTCTCGCCGGCGCGCACCGACAGCGAGGCGCCGTTCAGCGCCTTGACCACCGCGGGCCTGGCGACGGGCCCGCGCGAGACCTGGTAGTGGCGGGTCAGGTCGCGGGCGACGAGGATCGGTGGCTGGGGGCTCATGGCCGGTCTCCGGCGAGCGGGTAATGGCACAGCGTGCCGGTCGGGTCGCCCGCCCGCGGCATCGGCACCTCGCGGCGGCAGCGCGCGTCGGCACGCGGGCAGCGCGGGTTGAACAGGCAGCCTGCCGGGCGGTCGAACTGGCCCGGCACCACGCCGGGGATCACCGGCAGGCGCCGCGCGCCCTGACCACGCTCGGGCAGCGAGGAGAGCAGCGCCGCGGTGTAGGGGTGGTGGGGCGTGCGGAACAGGCTGCGCACCGGCTGGGTCTCGACCTGCCAGCCGGCGTATTGCACCGCGACGCGGTGCGCGGTCTCGGCCACCACGCCCATGTCGTGGGTGATCAGGATCAGCGCCATGCCGTATTCCGCCTGCAGCTCGAGCAGGAGATCGAGGATCTGCGCCTGGATGGTGACGTCGAGCGCCGTGGTCGGCTCGTCGGCGATCAAGAGCCGCGGCTGGCAGGCGATCGCCATGGCGATCATGACGCGCTGGCTCATGCCGCCCGAAAGCTGGTGCGGGAACGCCTTGAGCCGGCTCTTGGGGTCGGGGATGCCGACCTGGCGCAACAGCTCCTCGGCGCGCGCGCGCCGCTCGCGCCGGCCCAGATCGGTGTGGGCGCGCAGCATCTCGTCGATCTGGAACTCGACGGTGAAGCAGGGGTTGAGCGAGCTCATCGGCTCCTGGAAGATCATCGACATGGCGCCGCCGCGCAGGTCGCGGCGCTGGGCGGCGCTCATGGAGCGCATGTCCTGGCCGTCGAAGGCGAGCCGGTCGGCGGTCACCGTCGCGGTCCAGGGCAAGAGGTCCATCACCGCCAGCATGGCCACGGACTTGCCCGAGCCGGACTCGCCGACGATGGCCAGCACCTCGCCCGGGTTGACGCTCAGGCCGACGCCCTCGACCGCGGTGAAGGCGCCCGAGGCGGTGGCGAAGCGGACGGTGAGGTTCTCGATCTCCAGCAGCGCCATGCCTCAGCTCCGCTTCAGCTTCGGGTCGAGCGCGTCGCGCAGCCCGTCGCCCATGAGGTTGATGGCGAGCACCGTGAGCAGGATCGCGAGGCCGGGGAAGGTGACCACCCACCAGGCGCGCAGGATGAACTCGCGCGCCTCCGCCAGCATGGCGCCCCATTCAGGCGTCGGCGGCTGGGCGCCCATGCCGAGGAAGCCGAGCGCGGCGGCATCGAGGATGGCGTTGGAGAAGCTGAGCGTGCCCTGCACGATCAGCGGCGCCATGCAGTTGGGCAGGATGGTGTTGAACATCAGCCGGCCATTGCCCGCCCCCGCCAGCCGGCTGGCGATCACGTATTCGCGGCCCTTCTCGCTGAGCACGTTGGCGCGCGTGAGCCGGACGAAATGCGGCAGGTACACGATGGCGATGGCGATCATGGCATTGATCAGCGCCGGCCCGAGGATGGCCACCAGCCCGAGCGCCAGCAAGAGCGAGGGGAAGGCGAGGATCACATCCATCACCCGCATGATCGCGGTCTCGAGCACGCCGCGGAAATATCCCGCCAGGAGCCCCAGCGTGATGCCAACGAGCATCGACAGCGTGACCACGATGGCGCCCATGAACATGGAGTAGCGCGCGCCGTAGATCAGCCGGCTGAGCAGATCGCGGCCGACCGCGTCGGTGCCCAGGATGTAGGGCCAGCGCCCGCCCTCGGACCAGATCGGCGGCACCAGGAAGGCGGCGCGGTTCTGCGCCGCCGGATCGAGCGGTGCCACGAAGTTGGCGAACAGCGCGAGGAACACGACCAGCACGACGAAGCCGAGCCCGACCAGGGCGCCGCGGTTCTCGGAGAAATAGGCCCAGAAGACGCGCAGGTCATGGCCGAACGTGCCCGGCGGCGGCCCGGCCGGGCGTGCGACGGTTTCGATCGCCTCGTCAGTCATGGCGGATCCTCGGGTTGACCAGCCCGTAGGCCAGGTCGACGGCCAGGTTCACCAGCATGACGATGCCGGCGATCAACAGGAGCCCGCCCTGCACGGCGGGGTAGTCGCGCCGGGAGATCGAGTCGATCATCCACTTGCCCACGCCGGGCCAGGCGAAGATGGTCTCGGTCAGGATGGCGCCGGCCATGAGCACCCCGACCTGCAGGCCGATCACCGTGATGACGGTGATCAGCGCGTTGCGCAGCGCATGGATACCGACGATGCGGAAGGTCGACAGGCCCTTGGCGCGGGCGGTGCGCACATAGTCCTCGCCGAGCACCTCGAGCATGGCCGAGCGGGTCTGGCGCGCGATCACCGCCAGGGGGATGGTGCCGAGCACGATCGAGGGCAGGATCAGGTGCGCGACCGCCGAGCGGAAGGCGCCCGGCTGGTCCGACAGCAGCGAGTCGATCAGCATGAAGCCGGTCGGATGGTCGAAATAGTAGACCAGGTCGATGCGCCCCGAGACCGGCGTCCAGCCGAGGATGCCGGAGAACAGGATGATCAGCATCAGCCCCCACCAGAAGATCGGCATCGAGTAGCCGGTCAGGCTGACCCCCATCACCGCGTGGTCGAACACCGAGCCGCGCCGCACTGCGGCGAGCACGCCCGCGGGCAGGCCGAGCGCGACGGCGAAGATCATGGCGCAGATCGACAGCTCCAGCGTCGCCGGGAAGCGGGCCAGGAACTCCTGCAGGATCGGGGTCTTGGTGACCACCGAGACGCCGAGATTGCCGTGCACGACATTGTCGAGGAAGTGCAGGTACTGCAGCCACAGCGGCTTGTTCAAGCCGTATTCGGCCTCGAGCATGGCGTGGCGCGCGGGCGTCACGCCGCGCTCGCCCGCGAGCAGCAGGATCGGGTCGCCGGGCAGCAGCCGGATGAAGGCGAAGGCAGCGATGGTGACCCCGATGAAGGTCGGGATCAGCAGCGCGATCTTGTTGATCAGGAAGCGCAGCATCGCTCAGGGGCTCCCGGCCGGCGAGGGGTCGCGGGGCCTCGGAAGGCAGTCAGGCGTGGACCGCATGGCCTGGCGGCCCGTCCACCTCTCCCCCCCGGGGGCGGAGCGGGGCGCACCCGCGAGCGCGCGCGCCCCGCAAGAGGCTTCGATCAGCCCTTGATGTCGACACCGTAGAAGTAGTGCCCGCCGAACGGATCGATCTTGTAGCCGACCACGTCCTTGCGCATCGGCATGAAGACGATCGAGTGGGCGATGGTCGCCCAGGGCGCCTGGTTCTTGAACACCAGCTGCGCGGCCTCGTAGAGCTTGGCCCGCGCCTTGCGGTCGGACAGCGTCTTGGCCCTCTGGATCAGGTCCTCGAACGGCGGATAGCACCAGTTGGCACGGTTGGCCCCGCCGACGGCGTCGCAGCCCAGCAGCACGGCGAGGAAGTTGTCCGGGTCGCCGTTGTCGCCGGTCCAGCCCAGGAGCACCGCGCCGTCGCGATGCACGTCCTTCGAGCGCGCCAGGTACTCACCCCACTCGTAGGAGACGATCTTGGCCGTGACGCCGACCTTGGCGAAGTCGGCCTGGATCAGCTCGGCCATGCGCCGGGCGTTGGGGTTGTAGGGCCGCTGCACGGGCATCGCCCAGATCTTCATGTGCAGGTTCTTGACCCCCGCCTCGGCGAGCATCTTCTTGGCCACCGCAGGCGCATAGGGATCGTCCACCGTATCCTTGTTATAGGACCAGATGGTCGGCGGAAGCGGGTTCTTGGCCACCCGGCCGGCCCCCTGGAACACGGCGGCGATGATCGCCTTCTTGTTGATCGCCATGTTCAGCGCCTTGCGCACCATCGGGTTGTCGAACGGCGGCTGCTTGGTGTTGTAGGCGAGGTAGCCGACGTTCAAGCCCTCCTGCTGCAGCATCTTGAGATGCGGGTCCGAGCGGATCGCGTCGAGGTCCGCCGGGTTCGGATAGGGCATGATCTGGCATTCGTTCGCCTTCAGCTTCTGCAGCCGCACCGAGGCGTCCGGCGTGATGGCGAAGATCAGGTTGTCGATCGCCGCCTTGCCCTGCCAGTAGTCGGGGTTGGCCTTGTAGCGGATCACTGCGTCCTTCTGGTAGTCGACCAGCTGGAACGGGCCAGTGCCGACCGGCTGCAGATCGATCTTCTCCGGCGTGCCCGCCTCGTGCATCTTCTTCGAGTACTCGGCCGACATGATCGAGGCGAAGTCCATCGCCAGGTTGGCGATCATCGGCGCATCCGGCTTGGTGAGCACGAACTTCACGGTCATGTCGTCGACCTTGACGATGTTCTTGATCAGCTCGGGCATCGACATGGCGTTGAAGTATTCGTAGTTGCCGCCCGACAGGCCGTGGTCCGGGTTATCCTTCTTGAGCTGGCGGTTGAATGAGTAGAGCACGTCGTCCGCGTTGAAGTCGCGGGTCGGCTTGAAGTTCTTGGTGGTCTGGAACTTGACTCCCTTGCGCAGGTGGAAGGTGTATTCGAGGCCGTTATCGGAGACCTCCCAGCTCTCGGCCAGGCCCGGGATCACCTCGGTCGTGCCCGGCTTGAACTGCACCAGCCGGTCGAAGATGGTCTTCGACGAGGCATCGAAGGTGGTGCCTGCGGTGTAGAGTTGCGGGTTGAAGCCCTCGGGCGAGCCCTCGGAGCAGTAGACCAGGGTCTTTGCCTGGGCGCTGCCAGCGATCAACGCAGCGGCGGCCGCGGCCAACAAAAGCCTTTTCATGTTCCCTCCAGTACGGTCCGATGGCCCGGGAGATTAGCCCCCGCAGCGGCCGTTGACTAATCAAAATTGTTCGGAACGAGGGAAGGCGGGAGTGGCCTTTCTCACAGCCAGCGCTCGACCGTGTAGACCCCGGCATCCTCGGCCGAGCGGCGCGTGGAAAAGCCCAGCTCGCGCACCAGCTTGAGCATCGGCGCGTTGTCGGCCAGCACCTCGCCGACGAGCGCCTGCAGGCCGTGCTCGCGCGCCGCCTGCATCAGGGCGCGCATGAGCCGCGTGCCGATGCCCTTGTTCTGCGCCTCGTCGCCGACCACGATGGCGAACTCGGCGCTGCGCTCGTCTAGGTTGATGACGTAGCGGGCGACGCCGATCTGGCGGCCCTGCGCGCCCTCTCCCACCACCGCGACCAGCGCCATCTCGCGGTCGTAGTCGATGTTGGTGAAGCGGGCCAGCATCTCGGGCGTCAGCTCGTTGAGCGCCCGCATGAAGCGGAAGCGCTTGGCTTCGGAGGAGAGGCCGCGCACGAATGCCTGTTCGTTCTCGGCGTCCTCGGGACGGATCGGGCGGATCGTCAGCTCGGCGCCGTCGGCGAGAAATACCGTCTGCTCGAGATGCTTGGGGTATGGCGTCACCGCCATGTGCGCGTAGGGCCGCGCCGCCGCGGGCGGACGGCGCACCCGGATGCGCGCGTCGACCGCCAGCACGCCGGCCGGTCCGGCGAACAGAGGGTTGATGTCGAGCTCCTCCACATGCGGCAGCTCGCACACGAGATCGGAGATGCGCAGCAGCACCTCGATCACCGCCTGCCGGTCGACCGCCGGACGGTTGCGCACCGCAGCCAGGAGCCGCGAGACCCGGGTGCGGTTGATCAGCCGCGATGCCAGCACCTCGTTGAGCGGCGGCAGCGCCACGGCGTTATCCTCGAGCACCTCGACCATGGTGCCGCCGGCGCCGAACATAATGACCGGGCCGAACACCGCGTCGCGCTTGGTGCCGACGACCAGCTCGCGCGCCTCCGGGTCGCGGGCCATGGCCTCGACCGTGACGCCGCGGATGCGCGCCTGGGGCCGGGCCGCGGCGGCGGCTTCGGTGATCTCGCGGTAGGCGCGGCGCACGTCGGCTGCCGACATGATGTTGGTGCGCACGCCGCCGATGTCGGACTTGTGCGAGATCTCGGGCGAGTCGATCTTCATCGCAACGGGGAAACCCAGCGTCTCGGCGGCGGTCAGGGCGCGCGCCGGGCTGTCGGCCTCCAGCGTCATGGCGGTGGGGATGTGGAAGGCGCGCAGCACGGCCTTGGACTCGATGTCCGAGAGCATCTCGCGTCCCTCGCCCAGCGCCGCCTCGACGATCATCGCGGCGCCCTCGGCGTCGGGTGCGGGCAGGTCGGAGAGCGGGTTCGGCAGCTCGAGCGCCAGGCGCTGGTTGCGCTGGTGGCTGGCGAGGTGGGCGAAGGCCTCGACGGCGCGCTCGGGCGTGGTGAAGTCGGGGATGCCGGCCTCGCTGAGCACGGTGCGCGCGGCCGCGACGGAGGTCTCGCCCATCCAGCAGGCGAGGAGCGGCTTGTTGCGCCCCTTGCCGGCCTCGATGACGGCCTTCGCCGCTTCCTGTGGCCGGGTCATGGCCTGGGGGGTGAGCAGCACCAGCACGCCGTCGATCTGGCGGTCGGCGAGGCAGGCCGCAACCGCCTCGCGGTAGGCCGCAGGCGCGGCGTCGCCGAGGATGTCGACCGGATTGGCCCGCGACCAGTAGGCGGGCAGCAGCGCGTTCAGACGCTCCACCGTGGCACCCGACAGCGCGGCGACCTCGACGTCGAGGTCGCCGGCGCGGTCCGCGGCCAGCACCCCTGCCCCGCCGCCATTGGTCACGATGGCCAGCCGGTTGCCCGCGGCCGGCGTCTTGGCGGCGAGAATCTCGGCGGCGCCGAAGAGCTGGCCGAAGGTCCGGGCGCGCACCACGCCGGCACGCTCGAGCGCGGCGTCGAAGACCTGGTCCGAGCCGATCAGCGCGCCGGTATGCGTGCTGGCCGCGGCCGAGCCCTTCATGTGCCGCCCGGCCTTGAGCACGATCACCGGCTTGGCGCGCGCGGCGATCCTGAGCGCGCTCATGAACGAGCGCGAATGGCGCACGCCCTCGACATAGAGCAGGATCGCGTCGGTCTTCGCGTCGCTGGTGAGGTAGTCGAGCACGTCGCCGAAGTCGATGTCGACCGCGTTGCCGAGCGAGGCCATGGCCGAGAAGCCCAGATGGTGCGGCCCGGCCCAGTCGGCGATGGCCGAGAGCAGCGCGCCCGACTGCGAGACGATGGCGAGCCGCCCCGGCGGGGCCGGCGCCTCGAGGAAGGTGGCGTTCATGCCGATCCCGGGCCGGACCAGCCCGAGGCAGTTGGGGCCGAGGAAGCGCACGCCGTGGCGACGCGCCGTATCCAGCAGCTCGGCCTCGGCGCCGCGCCCGCCCTCGCCGGTCTCGCCGAAGCCGGCCGAGAGCACGATGGCGGCGCGGATACCGGCCTCGCCGCAGTCGCGCAGGATGCCCGGCACCGTGCGACCCGGCGTGGCGATCACCGCGAGATCGACATCCTCCTCGATCTCCTTGAGCGATGCATAGCAGCGGCGACCGGCAAGCCTGCGATGGCTCGGATTCACCGGCAGGACCGCGCCCTTGTAGACGCCCTCGGCGAGGTTGGCGAACACCCGCGCGCCGACCGCGCCGGGCTCGGCGCTGGCGCCGACCACGGCGATCGCCCTCGGATTGAACAGGCCCTCGAGCCTGTGCGCCCCCATGACCGGCCCCTCCTTGCCCATGCTTCGTCCTCGATCCGTGCTCGGTCCATGCTCCGGGCCGGGGCGGAGCGCCCGGCGCCTGCGGTTCGCCATCCATGTCGGCGGACATGCCGCCATTTCAAGGCCGCCGGCGATGTCGCGGTGGCTAGTGCCCGCCCCGTCCGGCAGCCTTGATTCAGGTCAAAGGCGGTGCCGGGGTGCATCACGCCGGGCACGGCGGGCGCGCGCCTCCTGCCAAACGTGTCGATTTTCCGGCATTTCTGCTAAGCAGGACGGATGCGGTGCGGACGCGAGGGCAAAGCGGGGGCACAGGTGCGGGTCAGCCGATGACGGAGCCGGCGGTCGCCATCGACGAGCGCGACGGGCGCGTGGTGCTGCGCCTGGGCGGCGCGCTGGTCACCTCGACGCTCGACGCGATCGAGCGGGCGCTCGCCGAGCCGCCCCGCCGGGGACCGGTGGTGGTCGATCTGTCGGGGCTCAAGGCTCTGGATACCGGCGGCGCCTGGCTGATCGCCCGCCTGATCGCGCGGCTCGAGGCCGAGGGCGTGGCCGCCACGATCGAGGGCGGCACGGCGGCACAGCGGGGATTGATCGAGACCGTGGCCCGCAGCCGCGCCCGGGCCGGGATTCCCGCCGCGCCGGCGCGCGGGCTCTCGACCTGGCTGGAGGCGCTCGGACGGCACACCGTCGAGGGGGTCGGCGGCTTCGTCGCCATGCTTGGCTTCCTCGGCCTGATCGTGGCGCGGCTCGGCAGCACGCTGGTGCGGCCCTGGCGGCTGAGGCTGACCTCGCTGGTCTATCACATGCAGGAGGTGGGGCTGAACGCAGTGCCGATCGTGGTGCTGCTGGCCTACCTGATCGGCGTCGTGCTGGCCTTCCAGGGGGCGGTGCAGCTGCGCCAGTTCGGAGCCGAGATCTTCGTCGTCAACCTGATCGCCGTCTCGGTGCTGCGCGAGCTGGGCATCCTCTTGACCGCGATCATCGTGGCGGGGCGCTCCGGCTCGGCCTTCACGGCGGCGATCGGCTCGATGAAGCTGCGCGAGGAGATCGACGCCATGCGCACCATCGGACTCGACCCCGTCGAGGTGCTGGTGCTGCCGCGCGTGCTGGCGCTGATCGTGATGCTGCCGGTGCTCGGCGTCATCGCCGACGTGGCCGGGCTGGTGGGCGGCGCGCTGATGTCCTGGCTCGAGCTCGGCGTCTCGCCCAGCATGTTCGTCACGCGGCTCTACGAGACCACCAGCGTGTGGCACCTCGCCATCGGCTTCATCAAGGCGCCGTTCTTCGCGGCGATCATCGGCGTGGTCGGCTGCTATGAGGGGATGCAGGTGCAGGGCAGCGCCGAGTCGGTGGGCCAGCGCACCACGGCCTCGGTCGTGCTGGCGATCTTCGGCGTCATCGTGGCGGACGCGCTGTTCTCGATCTTCTTTGCGGAGATCGGGCTTTGAGCGCGCCGGGCGAGCGGGACCGCGAAGCGGTCATCGAGGTGCGCGGGCTGGTCAACCGCTTCGAGGCGCAACTTGTGCACGAGGGGCTGGACCTCGACGTGCGGCGCGGCGAGATCCTCGGCGTGGTCGGGGGCTCGGGCGCGGGCAAGTCGGTGCTGCTGCGCTCGATCGTCGGGCTGAACCGGCCCGAGGCCGGGCAGATCCGGGTGCTCGGAACGGAGGTGCTGACGGCGCCGGAGGCCGAGCTGCGGCGGCTCGAGGAGCGCTGGGGCGTGCTGTTCCAGGACGGGGCGCTGTTCTCCTCGCTCACCGTGCTCGAGAACGTCATGGTGCCGATACGCGAGCATCTGGGGCTGCGCCCGGCGATCGCGCGCGAGCTGGCGGCGCTGAAGGTCGCCATGGTCGGGCTGCAGCCGGAGGCGGGGAGGAAGTACCCGGCCGAGCTGTCGGGCGGCATGCGCAAGCGCGCCGGGCTGGCGCGGGCGCTGGCGCTCGACCCCGAGATCGTGTTCCTCGACGAGCCGACGGCGGGGCTCGACCCGATCGGCGCCTCGGGCTTCGACGAGTTGATCGTCCAGTTGCGCGAGGCGCTGGGGCTGACCGTGTTCCTGGTCACCCACGATCTCGACACGCTGCACGCGGTGTGCGACCGGATCGCGGTGCTGGCGGATAGGAAGGTCTTGGTTGCCGGCACGATGCAGGACATGATGCGGGTCGAGCACCCGTGGGTCCGCGAGTATTTCCACGGACCGCGGGCGCGCTCGGCCCTGGCGGGCTGAGGACGAGGGGAGCGAACGAGATGGAGACACGCGCGAACTTCGTGCTCATCGGGGCCTTCACCCTGGCCGGGATCCTGGGTGCGCTCGCCTTCGTCGTGTGGCTGGCCAAGGTCGAGGTGAACCAACAATACGCCTATTACGACGTGCTGTTCAGTGACGTCTCGGGGCTGAGTCAGGCCAGCGACGTGCGCTATAACGGCCTGCTGGTGGGCCAGGTGGTGCAGCTGTCGCTCTACAAGCCGGACCCCTCCAAGATCCGGGTGCGCATCGAGGTCGCCGCCGAGACGCCGGTCAAGAGAGACACCTATGCCACGCTTGAGTACCAGGGTCTGACCGGCGTGACCTATGTCTCGCTGACCGGTGGCACGCCTGAGGCCAAGCCGCTGCGGCCCAAGCCGGGCCAGAACGTGGCGGTGATCCAGTCAAAGAAATCGGCGGTGCAGAGCCTGGTGCAGGCGGCGCCGGACTTGCTGGCGAAGGCGAACACCCTGATGGACGACCTGAACGGCCTGGTCAGCGACAAGAACCGGCAGGCCATTACCACCATGCTGGGCAACCTCGCTAGCGCGTCGGGCAAACTGGACTCGGCGCTGGGCGACTTCTCGAACCTGTCCAGCAAGCTGGGCCAGGCCTCGCAGGCGATCGGCGCCTTTTCCGACAAGCTCGACAGCGTGGCCTCTAGTGCCACCACGGCGCTCGGCACGGCGGACGAGACGCTGAAGACCGCGCGCGCGGCAATCGAGCGGGGCCAGGCGACGATCGACGAGGCGACCAAGACGCTGGCCGCCGCACGCAAGACCTTCGAGACCGCGGACAGCATGATCGGGGGCCAGCTGCCCGGCCTGATCGACAAGGTGCAGTCGACTGCCGGCACGATCCAGAGCGTGGTCACCGAGGTGGGCAACAAGGCCGGCGCGGTCGCCGACAAGCTGGGCGGCATCAGCGACCTGGCCGCGGCCCGGCTGGCCGATGCACAGGAGACGATGAGCAAGCTCGGCGCGACCCTCGACACCGCCCGCCAGACCATGGCCTCGATCGACGAGACGGCGCAGAGCGTGGACAGCCTGACCAAGGGCCAGGCCGCGCAACTGGTGGCCGACGCGCGGCGCGCCATCGACACCGCGCAGGCGACCATGGCCACCGCCTCGACCACGCTCGCGAGCGCCAAGCAGACCTTCGACAGTGCCAACGGGCTGATGACCCGGCGTCTGCCCGGCCTGATCGACAAGGTGCAGTCCACCGCCGGGTCGATTCAGACCGTGGTGACCAAGGTCGGCACGCGGGCCGACAGCATGGCGGCGAAGGTCGAGCAACTGGCCAACGTGGCCAGCGCCCGGCTGACCGAGAGCCAGGCGACGCTGGCCAAGCTCGATACCGCCATCGACGCCGCGACCGACACCTTGCACAGCGTCAACCAGACGGCGCAGAGCGTGAACACGCTGGTCAACGGCGACGCGGCCGCGCTGGTGGCCGATGCACGGCGGACGCTGGCGTCGGCGAACGTGGCGATCACCACGGCAAACAAGGCGATTAAGGACGACCTGCCGGCGATCATCGCCAATGTTCGCACCGCCACCGACAACGTCAACAAGACGGTGGCGACGCTGAGTCACAACCTGACCGGCGCCTCGGGCAAGCTCGACGGCATTGCCAGTGGCGCGCAGAATGCGATCGCCGCGGCCACCGAGACCTTCCACACTGCCAACGACACGCTGGCCGCGGTCAACCGCACGATGGACGCCGCGAGCGGCACCCTGACCACGGCACAGGGCACGTTCAAACGCGTCAACAAGCTGGTCGACGGGGACGTCACGCAGATCCTGTCGGACTCGCGCGAGACGATCGCCAAGTTGCAAAGCTCGCTCGACCAGGTCTCGGCCGACCTGCCCGGCATCACCGGCCAGCTCAAGGGGACGCTGGCACGAACCTCCCAGCTGGTGAACCGGCTGGACAAGCTGGTGCTGGACAACTCCGGCCAGCTGCAGACCTTCATGCAGGCGGGCCTGCCCCAGTTCGTGCGCTTCGTCGAGGAAGCAAGCCGGCTGATCAACAACCTGCAACGCCTGACGGCGAAGATCGAGAGCGACCCCGCGCGGTTCTTCCTGGGCACCCAGGCCCCCGAATACAGGAGATGACGATGCTTGCAGCTCCCGCCCGCACCGCCCTGGCGGTGCTCGCGCTCTCCCTGCTCGGCGGCTGCACCGGCCTCGCGACGCTGGGGGCCGCGACCAAGCCGGTGAATCTCTACGAGGTCTCGCCCAAGAGCACCTACCCCGCGGACCTGCCGAAGATCACCGCGCAGCTGGTGGTCGAGGAACCGACGGCGGCCAGCTCGGTCAACACCGACCGTATCGCGGTCAAGCCCAACGCGTACCAGGTGGAGTATTTCCCCGACGCCCGCTGGGTCGACCGGGCGCCGCTGATGGTTCAGACGCGGCTGGTCGAATCCTTCGAGAACACCGACAAGGTGGAATCGGTGGGCCTCGAGGCGATCGGGCTGAGCCCGGACTTCACGCTGATGAGCGAGCTGCGCGAGTTCCAGGCCGAGGAGATCGACGGCGACAAGGGGCCCCTGCGCGTGGAGGTCCGGCTCAACATGAAGATCGTCAAGGAGCCGGAGGGCCTGATCATCGGCTCGAAATCCTTCGGCCGCGTGGCGGACGTCTCCTCCTCGAAGATGCTTCCGATCATCGCCGCCTTCGACAAGGCACTGGGCGAGTCGATGCGCGACGCGGTGATCTGGACCGTGCGCCGGATCGCCGCCTACCACCACCACTGAGGCCCAGCGCACCGAAGCGCGGCGCACCAGCGGCTATCGTCGCGCGCGGCGGGGATCGCTCGCCTCGGGCCGGGTCACTCCGCCCCCGGCTCGTCGTCCTCTTCGCCGTTCTCGGCAATCAGCGCCACCGAGACCACGTGCTCGCCCTCAGCGGTGTGGAAGACGCGCACGCCGCCGGCGGTGCGCGAGCGGAACGAGATGCCGGCGACGGGGCAGCGGATCGACTTGCCGGTGTTGGTGACCAGCATGACCTGGTCGTCCTGCATCACCGGGAACGAGGCGATCAGCCGGCCGGCGCGCATCTTCGAGTCCATGGCCCACACGCCCTGCCCGCCGCGCCCGCGCACCGGGTAGTCATGGCTCGAGGAGAGCTTGCCCGAGCCGGTCTCGGTCACCGTCAGGATCAGCTCCTCGGCGGCGGACATCTCGGCATAGCGCTCCTGGGCCAGCGCGATCTCGGCGACCGCTTCTTCGGGCTCCTCGGCGTCCTCGGGCTCGTCGGCGAGGCCGGCCATGGCGCGGCGCATCTTCAGGTAGGCGGCGCGCTCGTCGGGCTCGGCCACGAAGTGGCGCAGCACGGCCATCGAGACCACCTCGTCGGCCTGGGCGAGCCGGATGCCGCGCACGCCGGTGGATTCGCGGCCCTTGAAGACGCGCACGTCGGTGGCGCGGAAGCGGATCGCCTTGCCCTGGGCGGTGACCAGCATGACGTCGTCGCCGTCGTCGCAGATGCGCGCGCCGATCAGCGACACGTCCTCGGGCAGCTTCATGGCGATCTTGCCGTTGGCCCGGACATTGGTGAAGTCGCTCAGCGCGTTGCGCCGCACCTGTCCGTCCGAGGTGGCGAAGACGATCTGCAGGCTCTCCCACTCCTCCTCGGGCACGTCGACGGGCATGAGGGCCGCGATCGAGACGCCCTGCGGGATCGGCAGGATGTTGACCATCGCCTTGCCGCGGCTGGTGCGCCCGCCCGCCGGCAGGCGCCAGGTCTTGAGCTTGTAGACCATGCCGTCGGTGGTGAAGATCAGGAGCGGCGTGTGCGTATTGGCGACGAAGAGGCGGATGATGAAATCCTCCTCCTTGGTCGCCATGCCGGCGAGCCCCTTGCCGCCGCGGCGCTGCTCGCGGAACTCGGTGAGCGGGGTGCGCTTGATGTAGCCGCCATGGGTGACGGTCACCACCATGTCCTCGCGCTCGATCAGGTCCTCGTCCTCGACCTCGCCCTCGTCCTCGACGATCTGCGTGCGGCGTGGCGTGGCGAACTCGTCGCGCACGGCGCTGAGCTCGTCCGAGACGATGCCGAGGATGCGCTCGCGCGAGCGCAGGATCTCGAGATAGTCGCGGATGTTCTCGGCCAGGCCCTTGAGCTCGTCGCCGATCTCGGAGACGCCGAGCGCGGTGAGGCGCTGCAGGCGCAGGTCGAGGATGGCGCGGGCCTGGGTGTCGGAGAGGTTGTAGCTGCCGTCCTCGTTGACCGGGTGCGCCGGGTCGTCGATCAGGCGCAGGTATTCGAGGATGTCGCCGGCCGGCCAGCGCCGCTCCTTCAGTCGCTCGCGCGCCGTCTGGGGATCGGCCGAGGCGCGGATGGTGGCCACAACCTCGTCGACATTGCCGACCGCGACCACGAGGCCGCACAGGATGTGGGCGCGCTCGCGCGCCTTGGCCAGCAGATGCGCGGTGCGCCGCGCGACCACTTCCTCGCGGAAGGCGATGAAGGCCTGAAGGATCGCCTTGAGGTCGAGCTGCTCGGGCCGGCCGTGGTTCAGCGCCAGCATGTTGCAGGCGAACGATGTCTGCAGCGGCGTGAAGCGGTAGAGCTGGTTCAGCACCACCTCGGGCGTGGCGTCGCGCCTGAGCTCGATCACCACGCGCACGCCGAAGCGGTCGGACTCGTCCTGGACGTGGGCGATGCCCTCGATCCGCTTTTCGCGGGCGAGCTCGGCGATGCGCTCGACCATGGTCGACTTGTTCACCTGGTAGGGGATCTCGTCGACCACGATGGCGAAGCGGTCCTTGCGGATCTCTTCCACCCGGGTCTTGGCGCGCATCACCACCGAGCCCTTGCCGGTAGCATAGGCCTTGCGCGCGCCGGCCTGGCCGAGGATCAGGGCCCCGGTCGGGAAATCGGGCGCGGGAACGATCTCCATCAGCTCGATCAGCGTCATCTCCGGGCGCTCGATCAGCGCCAGGGTGGCGTCGACGATCTCGCCCAGATTGTGCGGCGGGATGTTGGTGGCCATGCCCACTGCGATGCCGCCGGCGCCGTTGACCAAGAGGTTGGGGAACTGCGCCGGAAGGACCTCGGGCTCGCGGTCCTGGCCGTCGTAGTTGGGGTGGAAGTCGACCGTGTCGCGGTCGATGTCGGTGAGCAAGGCGGCGGTGGCCTTGGCCATGCGCACCTCGGTGTAGCGCATCGCCGCCGGGGCATCGCCGTCCATCGAGCCGAAGTTGCCCTGGCCGTCGATCAGGGTCAGACGCATGGAGAAGTCCTGCGCCATGCGCACCAGCGCGTCGTAGACCGCCGAGTCCCCGTGCGGGTGGTATTTTCCGATGACGTCACCGACCACGCGGGCCGACTTGCGGTAGGGCTTGTCGTGCGTGTAGCCGGCCTCGTGCATGGCGAACAGGATGCGCCGGTGCACCGGCTTGAGCCCGTCGCGCAGGTCGGGAAGCGCGCGGCTGACGATCACGCTCATGGCGTAATCGAGATAGCTGCGCTTCATCTCCTCCTCGACCGAGATCGAGGGGCCGGAGTGGGGCTGGCGGCTCGGCTCGTCCGGGCCCTCGCCGCCGCCCGTGGAATCGTCGTCGTCGTTCAAGGGGCGCTCCTGGCCTCGACCGTGCCGAGCGGGATCATCGGTGGGATCGTCTCGCGCGCGCGGAGTATAGGACAGCGCCCCGCCGGGAGCAATGGCGGCCCCGAAATCTTGCGGCGCATCCGGGCGGGAACACTAGCATCTGTGGACAGCCGCGAATTCTCGTAAATCCCTGTGCGACGCCGCCCCGCGGGAGTAAGCTGGTGCAAAACGCCAGCCCAGGCGCGGCAGGGGGAAGACATGACCATGGATACCGTTCAAGGTACCGTCGGCGCGCCCGATCGGGAGGCCGCCGGGCCGGCCCGAGGCGACGTTCCGCCCGACGATTTCTCCAGCGCGCATCTCGCCGCCATCGCGCATCTCTACCGCGCCGAAGTCTACCGCTCGACCACGTGGCGGGCGCGGCTGGACCACACCACGAACTGGGCGGTGGTGACCACGGGCATCGCGCTGTCAGTGTCGTTCTCGAATGCCTTCGCCTCGCCCCTGCCGCTGATCCTGGTCGGTCTGCTGGTCGTGGTCTTCCTGATGCTCGAGGCCCGGCGCTACCGCTATTTCAACATCTGGCGCGCGCGTTGCCGGTTGATGGAAATCGACATCATCACGCCCATGCTGCACGGCGAAGGCATCCGGCGCGACGGGCGCTGGGACAGGCTTCTGGCCGACGACTATCTGCGGCCGAACTTCCACATCAGCTACATCCGCGCCATCGGGCGGCGGCTGCGCAAGAACTACGGCTTTATCCTGCTGGTCCAGGCCATCGCCTATTACGGCAAGCTGGCGATCCACCCGACGCCGATCGAGAGCGTGAGCCAGCTGTTCACGCGTGCCGCGATCGGGCCGATTCCCGGAGAGGTCGTCGTCTTTGCCGGCGTGCTGTTCCACGGCAGCTGGATGGCGCTGGCAATGTTCACGCTGTGGCTGGAGCTGCGGGTGCGTCGCCAGCGCGGCAGGCAGATCGCGATCGGCTGAGGGCGCGCGGGAAGATCGCGGCCGCCGCTAGAACGGGATCTCGTCGTCGGCGTCGCGCCCGCCCCCGCCGCCGCGCTCGAAGCCGCCGCCGCCGTCTTGCGAGCCGCCGAAGTCGGAGCGCCCGCCGCCGCCCTCGCCGCGGCCGTCAAGCATGGTCAGCTCACCGCGATAGGGGCGCAGCACGACGTCGGTCGTGTAGCGGTCCTGGCCGGACTGATCCTGCCACTTGCGGGTCTCGAGCTGGCCCTCGACATAGATCTTCGAGCCCTTGCGCAGGTACTGCTCGGCGATGCGGATCAGCGGCTCGGAGCGGATCACCACGTTGTGCCACTCGGTGCGCTCGCGCCGCTCACCCGACTCGCGGTCGCGCCAGCTCTCGGAAGTCGCGATCCTGAGATTGCACAGCTTGCCGCCGTCGGGGAAGCTGCGCACCTCCGGATCCGCGCCCAGATTGCCGATCAGGATCACCTTGTTCACGCTGCCCGCCATCGCCCCTGTCTCCTTGCCCGGTCCCGTGCTGCCCGATTCCGCTCGCCTCGCACCATAACGGCGCTCCGCGCCACAGGCCAGCAGCACGGTTAAGCCCGCGTTAAAACGGGCCGGCGCGAGTCGATCCGGCCGGCTGGACTTCGCGCTGAGCGAGCTTATGGTGGCAGGACAGAACTCGACAAGCTGCACCCGGTGACAGCATCAGGGCGCGTCCCGGGCGGCCCAGAGAAGCAGCGGGACCGGTTTCGGGAGGAACACCATGACGAGATGCATAGCCGTGCTGGGGGCCTCGGGCACGGGCAAGTCGGCCTTGGTCGACCGGCTTGCCGGGCTCGAGGACGGACACCCCCAGCCCCCTGCGCCGGCGGAGACGCGAATCGTCCGGTTCGGCTTTCTCGGCGACGACTGGGTGGCCCTCGACTGCCCTGGCTCGCTCGAGTTCCTGCAGCAGAGCCTGGACGCGTTGCTGGTCGCCGATGCCGCGGTGATCGTCGTCTCGCCCCAGCCCGACCACGCGGTGCTGGCCGCGCCCTTCATCCGCCTGGCCGAGCAGGCGGGCGTGCCGCATTTCCTGATGGTCAACCGGATCGACGAGGCGCAATCGCCGGCGCGCGATATCGTCGCCGCGTTGCAGGGCTATTCACGCCACCCGGTTGTGCTGCGCCAGATCCCGATCCGCGAGGAGGGGCGCGCCGTCGGCGCCGTCGACCTCGTCTCCGAGCGCGCCTGGCGCTACCGCGAGGGTGAGCCCTCGCAGCTGATCGAGATTCCCGGCGATCTCGCCGACCGCGAGCACGAGGCCCGGGCCGAGTTCCTCGAGAGCCTCTCCGACTACGACGACTGGCTGCTCGAGGAGCTGATCGAGGACCGCGAGCCTGCCGCCGGGCCGGTCTATGCGCTGTGCGCCCGGGTGCTGCAGGAGGGGCGCGTGGCCCCGGCCTTCATCGGCTCGGCGGCGCATGGCAACGGCATGGTGCGGCTGATGAAGGCGCTGCGCCACGAAACCCCGCAGGTCGAGGGGCTGGCCGAGCGGCTCGGCGGCGAGGCGACCGCCGGCGTGCTGCTTGCCCGCCACCGCAAGCATGTGGGCAAGACCGCCTATCTGCGTGCCTTCCAGCCGCTCAAGACCGGCGACACGCTGGGGGGCGCGCCGCTGGGGCCGCTGACCACGGTGGCCGAGGCGAAGCCGCAGCCGCTGCCCGAGGCAGCCGCGGGCGACGTGGTCGCGGCGATCAAGTCCGAGCATCTCGAGCCGGGACGGCTTTACGCGGCCCAGCCGGTGGCCGCGCCCGCCTGGCACAGGGCGCTCAACCCGGTGATGGCGCAGGGGGTCAAGGCAGCCAGCGACCGCGACGACGCCAAGCTCTCCGAGGCACTGAACAAGATCGTGGCCGAGGATCTGTCGCTGGGCGTCGCCACCGACCGCGAGACCGGGGCGCATGTGCTCTCGGGCCAGGGGGCGCAGCACCTGCGCCACGCCCGCGAGGTCCTGGCCGAGGAGTTCGGCGTCGAGACGGCAGAGGCGCCGATCGCGCCGCTGCTCAAGGAGACCATCACCCGCAAGCAGGACGTGCACTACCGGCACAAGAAGCAGACCGGCGGCGCCGGACAGTTCGCCGACGTGAAGCTGACCGTGGCGCCCGGGCCGCGCGGCGCCGGCTTCGTGTTCGAGCAGACCATCCACGGCGGCTCGGTGCCGCGCAACTACATCCCCGCGGTCGAGGCCGGGGCGAAGGACGCCACCGAGCGCGGGCCGCTGGGCTTTCCCGTGGTCGACGTGCAGGTGACGCTGACCGACGGCCAGTACCATGCGGTCGACAGCTCGGACATGGCCTTCCGCATCGCCGCGCGCGGCGGCGTGAAGGAGGCGCTGGAGCAGGCCGCGCCGGTGCTGCTGGAGCCGATCTACGATGTGCGCTTCCACATCCCCTCGATCTATACCGGCTCGCTCAACCCGCTGGTGTCGTCCAGGCGCGGGCAGGTCATGGGCTTCGACCGCGATGGCGAGGCCGAGGGCTGGGACATCTTCCGCGCCCAGCTTCCCGGCACGGCGCTCGAGGGCCTGATCAACGATTTGCGCTCGATCACCCAGGGGGTCGGCCGCTACGAGGCGGAGTTCGACCACTACCAGGAGCTCTACGGCAAGGACGCCGATAAGATGATCGAGAAGCGCGCCGAGATGCTGGCCGACGCCTGAGGCGCCGGGGACCGGCATCGCCTCGGGTCCCGGCCCGCGAGCCGGGACCTCCCGTGATTCAGTTTGGCCAATGAGGCCCCGGGTCAGGCCCGGGGCCCAAGGCGGGGGGTGCGCGCATGTCCACACGTGGACACGGGTTTAAATCATTGATTTTATTGAATACGCACTTTGAACGATTTTTATGGTTAAGGCACTTTAACCGCGCCGCAGCGCCTCGATGCGATCGTAAAGCCCCTTGGGCACCTCGATGCCCTGCTCCGGCGTCTCGGCGCGGGCCTTGAGCCGCCGGTCGCCGGGCAGCCGAACGCCGTCCTCGGCCAGCATGCGGGCGAACAGGCGCTCGCCATGGGCGGCGGCGTCCTCGGCGCCCAGGCGGGCCGGATCGATGGCGAGGATCAGCTCGCCCCCGGTGGCGGCGCCGCCGTCGCCGTTGTCGGCGTCGCCGGCCTCGATACTGGTCACCTCGCCGATCAGCGGACCGGCCATGAGGTCCACCATCAGCGCGATGGCCGAGCCCTTGTAGCCGCCGAAGGGCAACTGCGCGCCCGCAAGGATCGCCTCGGGGTCGCCGGTCGGGTTGCCTTCGGAGTCGATGCCGACGCCCTCGGGCACGCGCCGGCCCTCCTGCGCCGCCATCATGATCTCGCCGCGCGCCATCGCGGCCGAGGCCTGGTCGAACACCATCGGCGGGCGGCCGCGGCACGGCCACGCGAAGGCCATCGGATTGGTGCCGAAGAACGGGTGCCGGCCGCCGGCCGGCGCCAGATAGGGCGGCGAGGAGGTGAAGGCGAGGGCCACCAGCCCCTCGGCGGCGACCGCCTCGGCCTCGGGCCAGAGCGCGGCGAAATGGTGCGTGCGGGTGATCGCGAGCGCCGCCATGGCGCTCTCGCGCGCCGCCTCGATCAGAAGCGGCAGGCCGAGCTTGTGGGTGAGCGGCGTGTAGCCGCGGTCGCCTTGCACCCGCACCACCGTCGGGCCAAGCCGCTCGACGCGGGGCGCGGCCTGGCCGTTGACCTTGCCGTTGCGCAGGCTGGTGACGTAGCCCGGCAGGCGGAACAGGCCGTGGCTCTTGGCCCGGTCGCGCTCGGCTGCGGTGACAGTGTCGGCGATCGCCGCGGCGTTCGGTGCATCGCAGCCATTGGCCTCGAGCACCTCGACGGCCAGCTCATGGCACTGCGCCAGCGTCATGCGAACCTGTTCCATCGGTCCCTCCCTTGAGCTTCGCGGCATCCTCGCGCCCAGCGCCGCCGGGCACAAGGCCGCCCGGAACACACGCCGCGCCAGCAGTGGCAGCGCCGGCGCCCTCGCTCCGGCTGCGGCAAGCTGCCGCATGAGCGCGGCACATGGAAGGCCTGCCCTCGCCCCTTGCGCAATGCTGCGGCGCACACCAAGTCGGGCGATGCACGGAGCCGCGGCACCGCCGCACCGCTTCGAGGCAGACCCTGAGGAAATCGAGCGGTCCCCACGCCCCGCAGCCGCGACGGCCGCCGCCGCGCAGCCGGCTGCGCCGCGCCGGGCCCCAGTCAACCGGAGAACGAACCGTCATGCGAAGCATCCCCGTATGGGACCTGATCGTGCGCGCCACCCACTGGGCGGTCGCGCTGCTGGTGATCGCCGATCTCACCGTGCTCAGCCCGCGCTGGGCGGTGCACCGCTGGGCCGGCTACGCCGCGCTGGCGCTGATCGCCCTGCGCCTGTTTTGGGCGCTGGTGGGCACGCGGCACGCGCGCTTCACGGCCTTCCCGCCCAGCCTCGAGGCGGCGAAGGCGCATCTGCGCAGCCTGGTGCGCGGGCGGCGCGAGACGCATCTGTCGCACAACCCGCTGGGCGCGCTGATGGCCTATAACCTGTGGATATCGCTGCTCGCGACCGGGCTGACCGGCTGGCTGTCGACCACATCCGCCCTGCACGGCGTCGAGCTGGTCGCGGGCATGCACGAGCTGCTGGCCAACTGGGTGCTGATCTCGGTGCTGCTGCATGTGGCGGGTGTCGGCTTCGAGACCTGGTATTCGAAGGTCAACCTGGTCCGCGCCATGATCACCGGCAGGAAGGAGATTCCCGGGCCCCGCGACTGAGCGGGGCCGGGGCGTAGGCGGCGCGGCGAGAACGGCGCCGAGTGCTGCCTGCCGCGACCACGCTGCCCTAAGACCGAACAAGCAGACACGACGCCCGAGCCGCGTTCATGGGGGAGCGCTGTCGAGGGCCGGGCCTTGCCGGCGCCATCTGGGACCGCACCGTCAGGTCGGCGCGCGGGTCGCGACCGGGCAGAAAACCGCGCGCCACAGCCCTGAAAACGGCCCCGAAATCGGCGCAGCACGGGCCTGCGCGGCCCTAAACCTGAGTTATAGAACCGCTGCGCTAAACCCGTGCGCAATGGTGCTGGCGCGCCAAGACTCCCAGTTGGCGACAGCGGCGCCGCTTCGTGGCTCCGCAATCCAATCGGCAGAACTGGAGAAACCGATGCAATCGAGCAAGAACCGACTGACCCTCGCCGCCGCCGCGGGCGCCCTCGCCCTGTCGATGGCCCTGTCGCCGGCATTCGCCACCGCCTCGACCGAAATGCTGGGCAAGACGCTTGGCACGAACTCCAAGCAGGTCACCGCCAGCCTGAAGAAGATGGGCTACACGGTTCGCCGCTTCGAGAACGAGGACGGCATGCTCGAGGGCTATGCGATGAAGTCGGGCAAGCGCTATGAGGTCTACGTCGACACCAAGACCGGCGTGGTGAAGCGGTTCAAGCTGAAGAACTGACCCGCAGAGGGAGGGCCGCGACGATGCGCCACATCCCTGTCTGGGACATCTTCGTCCGCGTCACCCACTGGGTCGTCGCCACCATGGTGCTGGCCGAGCTTGTGGTCGTGCACCCCGATTCGCTCACGCACCGGCTTGTCGGCTACACGGTCGTGACACTCGTCGTCCTGCGCCTGGTCTGGGGGCTGATCGGCCCCCGCCACGCCCGCTTCAGCTCGTTCCCTCCGAGCTTGCAGGCGGCGCGGTCGCACCTTGCGGGGCTGGCGCGGGGCGAAGAGGATCTGCATCTCTCGCACAACCCGCTGGGCGCACTGATGGTCTACAACCTGTGGGCCACGATGATCGCCCTGGGCGTCACCGGCTACATGATGACGACCGACGCCTACTGGGGCGTGGCCTGGGTCGCCAATCTGCATTCCGCGCTGGCCGACTGGGTGGCGCTCTGCGTCTGCCTGCATCTTGTCGGCGTGTTTTACGACACGCGGCGTTCCAAAGTTAACCTGGTTCGCGCTATGATAACCGGCAAGAAGCAGATTCCTGGCCCGGGTGAGTAACGCCCGCGGCCGAGAGGCCGCGAGCGGATGGCAGAGACGAGATCGAAGCTGAAGCTGGCCCTGTCGGGGGTTTCCGGCAGGGCCATTGCGCTGACCACCCTTCTGGTGGTGCAGGTTCTGTGCGCCAGCTTCTTCCTCGCGGACGTGACCGCCGACCTGTTCGGCTGGCGCGGGCTGCTCGACGGCATCGACCACCACAAGCTCGAAGGGGTTCTGGTGGCGGCGCTGGGGCTGAGCATCGGCCTGACGGCGATCGAGATCCGGCGGCTGCTGACCCGCCAGGGCAAGGTGGAGGCCCAGCTCAAGGCGGCCTCCGGCGCGTTCCTGGAGCTTCTCGAGACGCATTTCGAGGCCTGGCGCCTGACGCCGTCGGAAAGCGACGTGGCGCTGCTGGCGATCAAGGGCTTTTCCATCGCCGAGATCGCGGCGCTGCGCCACACCAAGGAGGGCACGGTCAAGGCGCAATGCAACGCGATCTATTCCAAGGCCGGGGTCAACAGCCGCTCGCAACTGCTCAGCCTGTTCATCGAGGAGCTGATGAGCGACCGCCTGGTGCCGGCCCGGCCCAAGCCCGGGCAGCACAGGGGGCCGCAACTGGCGCGAACCGGAAAAGCCCCCCAGGCGTCGCGGGAAAACCTCGCCGACGCGGCGGCCAGCAGAGACTGACGCCGCCGGGCGCAATGGCAAACACCGCAGGCCGCTGAGTCGGGCGAGCCCGGCGCCCCTCGGTCGCGCTTGCGGATGTTCATGTTTCGTTTACACTGCGCCGGGACTCGCAATCGCCCGCCCGGAAGTTATCTCTCGGGGCGGTGACGGAATCGGGTTGAGGGCATGGCCGAGCTGAAGTTCATCTCCGTGCGCGGCGCGCGCGAGCACAACCTGCAAGGGATCGACGTCGACATCCCGCGCAATGCGCTGAGCGTGATCACCGGGCTGTCCGGCTCGGGCAAGTCGTCGCTCGCCTTCGACACCATCTATGCCGAGGGCCAGCGGCGCTATGTGGAGTCGCTGTCGGCCTATGCGCGGCAGTTCCTGCAGATGATGCAGAAGCCGGAGATGGACCATATCGAGGGGCTGAGCCCGGCCATCTCGATCGAGCAGAAGACCACGTCGAGGAACCCGCGCTCCACCGTCGGCACGGTCACCGAGATCTACGACTACCTGCGGCTCCTGTTCGCGCGTGCCGGGACGCCCTACTCACCCGCCACCGGCCTGCCCATCGAGGCACAGCAGGTCTCGGACATGGTCGACCGGGTGATGACGATGGCGGAGGGCACGCGGGCCTACCTCATGGCCCCCGTTTTGCGCGACCGCAAGGGCGAGTACCGCAAGGAGTTCCTGGAACTGAGGAAGCAGGGCTTCCAGCGGGTCAAGGTGGACGGCGCCTTCCACGACCTCGACGCGCCGCCCGCGCTGGACAAGAAGGTCCGCCACGACATCGACGTGGTGGTGGACCGCATCGTGGTGAAGCCCGGCATCGAGACGCGACTGGCGGACTCGTTCTCCACCGCCCTGGCGCTGGCCGACGGCATCGCCGTGATCGAGACGGCGCCGCAAGGGAGCGGAAGTCAGGGCGAGGGCGAGCCCGAGCGTATCACCTTTTCCGAGAAATTCGCCTGCCCGGTCTCGGGCTTCTCGATCCCCGAGATCGAACCGAGGCTGTTCTCGTTCAACGCCCCCTTCGGCGCCTGTCCGGCCTGCGACGGGCTGGGGGTGGAGCTGTTCTTCGACGAGCGGCTGGTGGTGCCCGACGAATCGGTCAGCCTGATGGACGGCGCGCTTGCCCCCTGGGCCAAGTCCAGGACCCCGTATTTCCGCCAGACCGTCGAGGCACTGGCCGACCATTACGGCTTCAAGACCACGACACCCTGGCGCAGGCTGCCCGAGCAGGCGCACGAGGTGCTGCTGCACGGCTCGGGCGAGGAGGCGATCACCTTCCGCTATGACGACGGCGGCCGGGTCTATCAGGTCAAGCGGCCGTTCGAGGGCGTGATCCCGAACCTCGAGCGGCGCTACCGCGAGACCGACTCGGCGTGGGTCCGCGAAGAGTTCGAGCGCTACCAGGGCGAGCGCCCCTGCGGCGCCTGCGGCGGCCACCGGTTGCGGCCGGAGGCGCTGGCGGTGAAGATCGGCGGCGACCATATCGGGCAGGTCACCGAGCTTTCGATCCGCCACGCGCTCGACTGGGTCGAGCGGGCGCCCAGGAAGCTCAGCAAGCAGAACAACGAGATCGCCGCCGCCATTCTCAAGGAAATCCGGGCGCGGCTGGGATTCCTGGTCGATGTCGGGCTCGACTACCTGACGCTCGGGCGCATGGCCGGCACGCTCTCGGGCGGCGAGAGCCAGCGCATCCGGCTCGCGAGCCAGATCGGCTCGGGGCTGACGGGGGTGCTCTACGTGCTCGACGAGCCCTCGATCGGGCTGCACCAGCGCGACAACGGGCGGCTTCTCGACAGCCTCAAGGGCCTGCGCGACCAGGGCAACACCGTGATCGTGGTGGAGCACGACGAGGAGGCGATCCGCACCGCCGACCACGTGCTCGACCTCGGTCCCGGCGCCGGGGTGCATGGCGGCCACGTGGTCGCTGCCGGCACGCCCAATGAGATCGCCGCGAGCGCCGGCTCACTGACCGGGGACTACCTGGCGGGGCGGCGCGAGGTGCCGATCCCGCGCCGCCGCCGCCCCGGCAACGGGCGGACGCTCACGGTCGAGGGCGCCTCGGGCAACAACCTGAAAGAGATCACCGCCGCGTTCCCGCTCGGCACCTTCGCCTGCGTTACCGGGGTCTCGGGCGGGGGCAAGTCGACGCTGACGGTCGAGACGCTGTACAAGGCCGCCGCCAACCGGCTGAACAACGCGCGCCTGCAGCCCATGCCCTGCCGGTCACTGAAGGGGCTCGAGCACCTCGACAAGGTGATCGACATCGACCAGTCGCCGATCGGGCGCACGCCGCGCTCGAACCCGGCGACCTACACCGGCGCCTTCACGCCGATCCGCGACTGGTTCACCGGGCTGCCCGAGGCGCGGGCGCGGGGCTACAAGCCCGGCCGCTTCTCGTTCAACGTCAAAGGCGGGCGCTGCGAGGCCTGCCAGGGCGACGGCGTGATCAAGATCGAGATGCACTTCCTGCCCGATGTCTACGTCACCTGCGACACCTGCAAGGGGGCGCGCTACAACCGCGAGACGCTGGAGATCAAGTACCGCGGCAAGTCGATCGCCGACGTGCTCGACATGACCGTGGAGGACGGGGTCAGGTTCTTCGACGCCATCCCCTCGATCCGCGAGAAGCTGGAGACGCTGGAGCGCGTGGGCCTGGGCTACGTCAAGATCGGCCAGCAGGCGACGACGCTGTCGGGCGGCGAGGCGCAGCGGGTGAAGCTGTCGAAGGAGCTGAGCCGCAAGGCCACCGGCCGCACGCTCTACATCCTCGACGAGCCGACCACGGGGCTGCACTTCCATGACGTGAAGACGCTGCTCGAGGTGCTCCACGAGCTGGTCGAGCAGGGCAACACGGTGGTGGTGATCGAGCACAACCTCGACGTCATCAAGACCGCCGACTGGCTGATCGACCTGGGCCCCGAGGGCGGCGACGGCGGCGGACGCATCGTCGCCGCCGTCACGCCCGAGGGCGTGGCTGAGGTGGAGGAAAGCCACACCGGCCGCTATTTGCGGCCGATGCTGGTCAAGGCGGGGCGGATGGCGGCGGAGTAGCCGCCACCCTTCCGGTTCAGTAGTGGCCTAGTGCCCGGCCGCGTTCAGCAACTCGAAGGCGTCGGCGATGCGCTTGGTCGCCTCGGCCACCAAAAACACGTTGTTGTTGACCCGGGCGTAGAAGTATCCGGGCCGCGGCGGCGGCAGGCGGTACACGCGGTAGTCGTGGATCACCACGTAGTCATGGCGGTAAAAGGGCCGCCCGCGCCAGTACCGGTAACGCGGGTGATGCTCGACGCGCCAATGCGTGTGATGCCAGTCATGGCCCCCGCGCCAGTCGCGGTTGTCTCCGTATCCCCAGCGCCAGTCATTATTCCCGCGATTCCAGTCGCCATGGTTGTCTTGGCTGCTGCGGCGATCCCAGTGGTTGGGGCTGCCCTGGCGGCGGTCCCAGTGGTTGTTGCTGCCCTGGCGGCGATCCCAGTGATTGGGGCTGCCCTGGCGGCGGTCCCAATGGTTGTTGCTGCCATTGCGGCGGTCCCAGTGGTTGGGGCCATAGCGCCCGCGATCGGTGCCCTGGTTCCCGTAGTCATTGTTCTGCCAGGGGTAATAGTGGTCTTCGACCTGGATCAGGGGCGCCGCCCTCGTCGAGAGCGCGAGGTCGGCCCTGGGGCCGGCCGCGGCGGGTGACGCTAGTCCCAGCCCGCTCAGGGCGATTGCAGCGGCGGCGACGGTGTGCATCGGTTTCATGTCGATTTCTCCTGTCTCTGTCTCTGCCTTGGCCCCCGGAGCGCCTTCAGGCGATGTAAATGGTTAACGCCTCCAAGTCGGGGTTCCGTCGTAGAGTCGGACCGAAAATTGCGCCGTGAAATTCCGATTTCGTTGACTTCAATCGCGCTGCACCGCACCATCGGGGGTGTTTGGAACTGGGAGATTTGTCATGATCGTCAAGCAGATCCTCGAGCTGAAGGGCTCCGCCGATATCCAGACGATCGCGCCCGACTCCAGCGTTGCCGAGGCGGCGACACGGCTGGACAAGAAGCGTATCGGCGCGCTCATCGTCAGCGAGAATGGCCGGGACATCGCCGGCATCCTCAGCGAGCGCGACATCGTGCGCGCGCTGGCGCGCCGGGGCGGCGGCTGCCTCGATCTCAGCGTGCGCGAGCTGATGACCGGCGAGGTCGAGAGTTGCACCCTGTCCGACAACGCCATCTCGGTGCTGGAGCGCATGACCGAGGGGCGCTTCCGCCACATGCCGGTGCTCGAGGACGGCCGCATGGTCGGGCTGGTCTCGATCGGCGACGTGGTCAAGGCGCGAATCACCGAGATCGAGCAGGAAAACCAGGCGATGGCCAGCATGATCGGTGGATAAAGCGTCGCGCCCGCCCGCTTTCCCCTTGACCCGCGCGCCTGCCCGATGTTGCCTGTGCCGCCGTAGCAGGGGGCTGAGGAGGCTCAGGTGCGCACAGGGCTCTATCCCGGCACGTTCGACCCGGTAACGCTGGGCCACGGCGACATCATCCGCCGCGCGGCGAAGCTGGTCGACCGCCTGGTGATCGGCGTCGCCATCAACGCCGAGAAGAAGCCGCTGTTCTCGGTCGAGGAGCGGGTCACCCTGGTCGAGCACGAGGTTGCGCCCATCGGCGCCGCCAGCGGCATGCAGATCGCGGTTCAGCCCTTCGACAACCTGCTGGTGCGCTTCGCCGAAGAGGTCGGGGCCAGCCTGATCATCCGCGGGCTGCGCGCGGTGGCCGATTTCGAGTACGAGTTCCAGATGGTCGGCATGAACCGGGCGCTGAGCGAGGGCATCGAGATGGTCTTCCTGATGGCCGGCGCCCAGTACCAGCCGATCGCCTCGAAGCTGGTCAAGGAAATCGCCCGCATGGGCGGCGACGTCTCGCAATTCGTCTCACCCGAGGTCGCCACGGCGCTGAAGCAGCGCTTCTAGCAAGTATGAGTCCAGTCTATACGGCTTGATGCCCGCCCTCGCGGCTGACAGTCATTGCGTTGCGAAACCTTTAGCGCAAAAAGGGAGCAGAGCGATGAAACATGCGATTGCCATTACTGTACTTGGTCTTGCGCTTGCGGTTGGCGCTTGCGGAATTTCGCAGAAGAAGCCGGATTCCACACAGCCCATGAACGCCAATGCTGCCGGAGCGAAGCAGCAATGGGAGGGGACATGGTCGGGAAGCTGGGACGGCGCCTGTTCCGGTTCCATCAAGGTCAGCGATGTTCAGGCGGACAGTGCGCACGTGCTCTATTCCTGGGGCAGTTGCGGCAACGCGGCTCCCGGCACCTACGAGGACCCGGCCGCCTCGATCCAGGGCGGCACGCTGACCGTGCACCTGTATGGCGGCGCCAAGGCGACCTATTCGCACATCGACGAAACCACGCTCAAAGGCAGGTATGAGCGTCCCAGCGACGCGAGCACGGCGACGGGGACCTTCACCCGCGAGGGGTGACGTGCCGCCCACGCCGGGTGCGCCGGGGTATCGCTCGGCGCCGCTGTGGCTTATGAGGCTCGGAATATCTAAGCGCGCGATTCCCGGAGCCAACGGACCGAACCGGGGATCGGCCCCCATCCCGCAGACAGGAGCTCAGCCCTACCATGATCAGACTCGTCGCGGCGCTCATGGCCGTGATCTTCACCTTCTCAGTGACGGAGGCCAAGGCCGTGGACATCAAGGACCCCCAGAACACCCTGGTGATCGAGCTCAAGACGGGCAAGGTCTATATCCAGATGCTGCCCGACGTCGCGCCCAAGCACGTGGCGCGCATCAAGAAGCTGGCTCGCGAAGGCGCCTATGACGGCGTCGCGTTCCACCGGGTGATCGAGGGCTTCATGGCCCAGACCGGCGACGTGAAGTACGGCAACCTGAACCACGGCTACGACCCGGCGCGCGTCGGCACAGGCGGCTCGGACCTGCCCGACCTGCCTGCCGAGTTCTCCGACGTGCCGTTCGAGCGCGGCACGGTGGGCATGGCGCGGACGCAGGACCCGAACTCGGCGAACAGCCAGTTCTTCATCATGTTCGCCCCGGCGCCGCACCTGAACGGTCAGTATACGGTCTGGGGCAAGGTGATCAGCGGCATGCAATACGTGGACGAGATCAAGCGCGGGGCTCCCGGCTCGGGCGCGGTCAGCGACCCGGATCGCATGATCAAGGTCTACGTCGCGGCCGACCACAAGTAGGCCCGGGACTGGACGCCCGCCGCCCTGCCCGCTAAGGGCGGGCCGATGAAGCTCGCCGACTTCGACTTCGCCCTGCCCGAGGAGCTGATCGCGCTCCGCCCCGTGCGCCCGCGCCGGGCCGCGCGGCTCCTGGTCGCGCGCGGGGAGCAAACGCAGGATTCGCACGTCTGCGATCTGCCGGGGGTGCTGGCGGCCGGCGACATTCTGGTGTTCAACGACACCCGCGTGATCCCCGCGCGGCTTTTCGGCGAGCGCCGGCGCGAGACGCGCGACGGCACCGGCACGGCCCGGGTCGAGGTGACGCTGATCGAGGACGGGGCAGAGGGCCGCTGGAGGGCGCTGGCGCGGCCGGGCCGGCGGCTTCGCCCGGGCGACCTTGTGCACTTCGCCGGCGGGCTCACGGCCCGCATCGAGGCGAAGGCGGCGGACGGCACCATCGCGCTGGCGTTCGACCGCACGGGCCCCGAGCTCGACGCCGCCATCGCGGCAGCCGGGGTGATGCCCCTGCCACCCTACATCGCCCAG
This sequence comes from Thermohalobaculum sp., assembly GCF_058622915.1. Lineage (NCBI taxonomy): Bacteria > Pseudomonadati > Pseudomonadota > Alphaproteobacteria > Rhodobacterales > Paracoccaceae > Thermohalobaculum > Thermohalobaculum sp. Next base: position 41,079 of record NZ_JBZSYN010000075.1, read on the forward strand.
CGCCGCCCGGCGGATGCGCGGGATGCCGAGGACTACCAGACCATCTTCGCCGAGCGCCCGGGCGCGGTCGCCGCGCCCACCGCTGCGTTGCATTTCGACGCGCCACTTATGCGCGCGCTGGCCACGCGCGGCGTGCTCACGGCCCGGCTGACGCTGCATGTGGGCGCGGGCACCTTCCTGCCGGTCAAGACCGAGGACGTCTCGCGCCACCGCATGCACGCCGAGCACGGCGAGATATCGGCTGAGGCCGCCGCGGCCATCAACGCGGCGCGGGCGGCGGGCCGACGCGTGATCGCGGTCGGCACCACGGCGCTGAGGCTCATGGAGAGCGCCGCCGCGCCGGACGGCACCATTCATCCCTTCCGCGGCGAGACCGAGATCTTCATCACGCCGGGCTATCGCTTTCGCGCCATCGACGGGCTGATGACCAACTTCCACCTGCCGCGCTCGACGCTGTTCATGCTGGTCTCGGCGCTGATGGGGCGCGAGCGCATGCTGGCGCTTTACGCCCACGCCATCGCCCGGCGCTATCGCTTCTATTCCTACGGCGACGCTTCGCTGCTCATCCCGCGCGCTGCGCCCGGTGAGTGACGAGGTCGCAGGTCGAGGCTTCTCGCCGACAGCCCCGATGACGTTTTCAGGATAGCTTTCGCGCGCGAGTCCCGGCATGGCTCGGGCGAGACAGCCTTGGGGTTCCCTCCATGACGGGCGCAATCGGCAAGACCTGGGCGCTTCTTCTCGGCATGTTCCTGCTCATGCTCGGCAACGGCATGCAGGGCACCGTGATCGGCGTGCGCGGCGGCATCGAGGCATTCAGCTCGTCCACCATGGGCTTCGTCATGGCCGGGTACTTCGCCGGCTTCCTGGGCGGCGCGCAGCTCACGCCATGGCTGGTGCACCGTGTCGGCCATGTGCGCGTCTTCGCGGCGCTGGGCTCGATGATCTCGGCCGCGTTCATCGTGTTCCCGTCGGTGGTCGACCCGGTGGCCTGGACGCTGATGCGGCTCCTTGTCGGCTTTTGCTACTCGGGCGTCTACGTCACGGCCGAGAGCTGGCTGAACGACAGCGCCACGAACGAGACGCGCGGACGCATCCTCTCGGGCTACCTGATCGTGCAGATGCTCGGCATCATCGCCGCGCAGGGGCTGGTCAACACTGCGGACCCGGCGGGCTACAACCTGTTCGTCATCATGTCGGTTGCGGTCTCGGTCTCGTTCTTGCCGATGCTGCTCTCGGCCGGGCCGGCGCCGAGCTTCTCGACCTCGCGGCGCATGTCGCTGCGCCAGCTCTTCCGCACCTCGCCGCTTGGCTGCGTCAGCACCTTCCTGCTCGGCGCCGTGTTCGCCTGCCAGTTCGGCATGGCCTCGGTGTTCGGCGCCGCGATCGGGCTGACCACGCCCGAGATCTCCATCTTCATCGGCGCGATCTATGTGGGCGGGCTGGCGCTGCAGTACCCGATCGGCTGGCTCTCGGACCGCATGGACCGGCGCCAGCTTATCGCCATCGTCACCGGGCTGGGCGCCGTGGGCAGCCTGATCGGCCTGATCTTCGGCGGCACATTCGAGGCACTGGTGCTCACCGCCTTCCTGCTGGGCGGCACCACCAATCCCACCTACTCGCTGATCATCGCCCACACCAACGACTTCCTGGCGAACGAGGACATGGCCTCGGCCTCGGGCGGACTGATCGTGCTGAACGGCGTCGGCGCGGCGGGCACGCCCGTTCTGGTCGGCTACCTGATGCAGCGCATCGGCCCCGACACCTTCCTGGCCTTCATCGCCGTGCTGATGGCGCTGATCATGGCCTATGCGCTCTATCGCAGCACCGTGGGCCGCAGCCGCGTCGAGCCGGCGCCGATGGCGCCGATCAGCCTGGTCTCGGGCACCCAGGTCACCGCCGAGATCGCCCAGGAGGTCACGGTGCAGGCGGCGGAGACCGCGCCGGACAGCGAGGACAGCCCCGCCTGACCGACCGCCGCCCGCGTCGGTTTTCGCTGCGCGCGCGCCGGATTGGGAATATCGTGGCGCGCGCGATGGCGGTATATTCAACACATCGGGATGGTAAAATGAGGCTGGCACGATGGGGCGTGACAGCGATGATGTGCTGCGCTTCTGGCTTGAGGAGGTGGGACCGAAGCGCTGGTACAGGACGGACCCGGAGCTCGACGCCCGGATCCGCGCGCGGTTCGAGCCACTGTGGCGGCGCGCCGCCGCGGGCGAGTTCGACAATTGGCTGGCGAGCCCGTCCGGCGCGCTGGCACTGGTGATCGTGCTCGACCAGTTTCCGCGCAACATGTACCGCGGCACGGCCGAGGCCTACAGCACCGACCGCCGGGCGCTGCGCGCCGCCAACGAGGCGTTGCGCCGCGGCTTCGACAAGCGCGTCGCCGAGCCCGGGCGCCAGTTCTTCTATCTGCCGCTGATGCATGCCGAGGACCTGTCCTTCCAGGAGCGCTGCGTGCGGCTGATCAAGCTGAGGCTGCCGGAGACGGGAGCGGAGAACCTCGACCATGCCCGGCGCCACCGCGAGGTGATCCGCCGCTTCAGCCGCTTCCCCAGCCGCAACCGGCCGCTGGGCCGCCGCGACACCGAGGCCGAGCGGCGCTACCGCGCCGGCGGCGGTTACATGGGGTGATATCCGCCGCGGCTGAACCCGTACCGATCGGACAACGCCGACCCTGCGCGCGTCGATTGCCTCGCTCAGCGTCAACCCTTACGCTGCAGGAGAGAATCCTTGCCGGAGGGGAGACATGAGCACCCAATACGATGTCGTCGTGATCGGCTCGGGCCCGGGCGGCTACGTGGCCGCGATCCGCGCCGCGCAGCTCGGGCTGAAGACGGCGGTGGTCGAGCGTGAGCACCTCGGCG
>NZ_JBZSYN010000076.1:0-2668 GCF_058622915.1 Thermohalobaculum sp.
ACGACATCGCCGGCAGCGGCAAGGCCGACGCCACCAGCCTGATCGAGGCACTGAATTTGGCGGCCCAGATGGCCGCCCGCCGCGCCGAGGCCGCGTGAGCCTGGCCCCCGACGGGCTGCCGCCGCTGCGCGAGGTGATCGCGCGGCACGGGCTGTCGGCGCGCAAGGCGCTGGGCCAGAACTTCCTGCTCGACCTCAACCTGACGGCGCGGATCGCGCGCGCGGCCGGACCGCTCGCAGGCGTCACGGTGGTCGAGATCGGCCCGGGGCCGGGCGGGTTGACCCGGTCGCTGCTGGCCGAGGGGGCGGCGCGCGTGATCGCCATCGAGCGCGATGCGCGCTGCCTCGCGGCGCTGGCCGAGATCGCGGCGCGCTGGCCCGGGCGGCTCGAGGTGCTGGCGGGCGACGCGCTGGCACTCGACGTCGCCTCGCGCCTGGGCGACGGCCCGGCGCGGGTGGTCGCCAACCTGCCCTACAACATCGCCAGCGAGCTGTTCGTGCGCTGGATGACGCCCGCCGCCTGGCCGCCCTGGTGGGACTCGCTGACGCTGATGTTCCAGCGCGAGGTGGCCGAGCGCATCGCCGCCGCCCCCGGCACCGGGGCCTATGGCCGGCTCTCGGTGCTGGCGCAGTGGCGGGCGCGGGCGCGGATCCTGTTCGAGATCAACCCGGCGGCCTTCACGCCGCCGCCCAAGGTGACCTCGGCGCTGGTGCAGGTGGTGCCGGGCCCACCGCTCGCCGAGGTGTCGCCCAAGATGCTGGAGGCGGTGACCGCGGCCGCGTTCGGGCAGCGGCGCAAGATGCTGCGCCAGTCACTGAAGAGTCGGTTTGCCGCGCCGTTGCCGCTGATGGCGGCGGCGGGAATCGATCCGGCGCGCCGCGCCGAGACGCTGAGCGTCGCGGAGTTCCTCGCGCTTGCCCGCGCCGCCGAGGCGGCCGGCTGAGCGGCAGAACGCTCAGTCGGACTGGGCGCTCAGTCGGACTGGGCGTCGGCCTCCGACTGCTGGTCCTGCTGGCCGCGATCACGGCGCTGGTTGCGCCGGCGCCGCGGCGGCTGGCTCGCGCTCAGCTCGTCGGCGTCCACCAGCAGGCTGCCGCCCTGTTCCGGGCCCGAGTCGATGGTGGTCAGGCCGCTGACCTCCTCGCTGCGGCGCTCGCCGCCGCCCTGGTCGCCCGCCCGGTCGCCTCCCCGGTCGCCCCCCCGGTCGCCCCCCCGGTCGCCGCCACTCTGGTCGCCCCCCCGGTCGCCGTCGCCCAGATCGCCGCCGCGCTGGTCGCTGCTGCGCCGGTTGCGGCGCCGCTCGCCGACCGCCTCGCTGCCCCGGTCGCCGCCCCGGTCGCCGCCCCGGTCGCCGCCCCTGTCGCTGCCCCCTTCGGCGGTCTGCTCGGGCCGGCGCTGCTCGGACTGGCGCGCGCCCAGCGCCTCGTCGCGATCGTCGGAGTCGTCGCGTCCGTCGCTGTCGGCGCCGTTCGCCTCGCGCTGGTCGCGGCGCTGCTCGTCGCGCAGGCCCTGCGCCTCGACGAGGAGACGCTGGTAATGCTCGGCGTGCTGGAGGAAGTTCTCGGACATGACGCGGTCGCCGGACGTCTGGGCGTCGCGCGCCAGCGTCAGATACTTGTCGATGATCTGCTGCGGCGTGCCCCGCACCTTGCCTTCGGGACCCGCGCTTTCGAAGACGCGGTTGACGATGTTGCCGTTGGGCTTGTTGCGATTGCCGCGGCCACGCGCACGGTTCTGTTTCTGCGACGGTCTCATGCTACCTGTCTTGGTTCGTCCTGGGCTGTGCCGCCTTGGGGGCGGGCGGGACACCCTGCCTCTTTGCCGGTCGGGCACACGCGGCCCTGGGCCAGCAAGATCCATCTTCGCTTGGATGCGATGTTCCGAACTTCCCCAACCGTCGCTTGCGCGACAAACCGCGCCAGCCGCCCGGAACACTGTTGCATATACCCCGTTTGCGCGGTTTCTCAACCACCAATCTGGGGCCATTGGCGAAATAATTCGCCGATGCGACCCGTTCAAGGCGTTTTTTCGGGCCTCGATACCGCCACGACACGGTCGCGGCCGTCCAGATCGGGCAGGATCCGCGCACCCGTCTGCCCCTCAACCAGCCCCTCAACCAGCCCCTCGGCGGCCAGGATCGCGGCGACCGCGGCGCCCTGCGCGGGCCCGATCTCGAGCATCAGCCGCCCGCCCGGCGCGATCAGCGGCCCGACCCCGGCGGCGATGCGGCGGCAGGCGTCGAGCCCGTCCGGCCCGCCGAGGAGCGCGGCGCGCGGCTCGTGCAGGCGCGGCTCGGGAGCGAGCGCGGCATAGTCGGCCGCGCTCACATAGGGCGGGTTGGCGACCACGAGGTCGAAGGTGCCCTCGACCCCGTCGCACCAGTCGCCGCGGTGAAACGCGGCCCGCCCGGCCACACCCAGCGCGCGGGCGTTGCCGGCCGCCACCGCGAGCGCCTTTTCCGAGGCATCGACGCCCAGGCCGGTGGCGTCGGGCCATTCGGCGAGCAGCGTGATGAGCAGGCAGCCCGAGCCGGTGCCCAGGTCGAGGATGCGCCGCGCCGGCGGCCCCTCGAGCGCCAGGGCGATCAGCGTCTCGGTCTCGGGCCTGGGGTCCAGCACGTCCGCGGTGACGCGGAAGGGGCGGCCCCAGAACAGGCGCATGCCGGTGA
>NZ_JBZSYN010000077.1:0-60413 GCF_058622915.1 Thermohalobaculum sp.
GCCGGGTGGTCGGGGTCCACATGAGGCGCTCCAAACTGGCTTCCGCAACCGTCTGGAATCACACCTCATCCCGACCATCCAGCCCTCTCCCCAGCGTTTCGAGACGGCCTCTGAGATTTTCGGATCGGCTGTCGGGACCCGGCCAGGCCGTTCGTCCTCGGGGAGAGCGCCAGAATCGGCTGGCCCGCGGAGGAACAGGCAAATGGACCACAAGGTCGTCTCGCGAGACGAGTGGCTCAGGGCCCGCACGGCACTTCTCAAAAAGGAGAAGGCGCTGACACGCCGCAGCGACGACCTGGCGCGACAACGACTGGAGCTGCCGTGGGTTCGGATCGAAGAGGACTACCGGTTCGAGACCGAGCAGGGGGGCGCCTCTCTCGAAGACCTCTTCCGAGGGCGCTCACAACTCCTTGTCTACCATTTCATGTTTGGGCCCGACGGACTTTGGGGTATGTATCTGTGGCTCGACCGTGCCTCCCAAAGGACGCACCGAGACGGCGGTCTGGTGGCGTCGCCACGACGAGTACGGCACCGCGCCCAGCGTGCGCAATTAGCCTGAACCCGCAGCGGTCGTGCCCGCGGGGATCACCAACACAGAGGAACTGATCGCGATGACTTATGTCGATGGATTCGCCGCCGCCGTGCCCACAACCAGCCGCGAGTCATTCCGGCGCCACGCCGAGGTTGCGGCCGCAGTGTTCAAGGAGAATGGCGCGCTGAAGGTGGTTGATTGCTGGGGAGACGATGTCCCGGATGGGCAAGTCACCTCCTTCCTCATGGCCGTGAATCGCAACGAGGACGAGACGGTCGTCTTCGGATGGATCCTCTGGCCCTCGCGCGAGGCGCGCGACGCCGGCATGGCGAAGCCCAGAACTGATCCCCGCCTCCGGCCGGACAGGAACCCGATGCCGTTCGACGGTAAGCGCATGATCTATGGTGGGTTCGAGATCATCATCGAGGTCTGAACAGTCGCGAATCTCAGCGCCCGGTCCGTTGCGGTACTGTGCTCACCCTTTTTACACACCAGAGGAAAACAAGCGCCATGACTGGAAATCAGAAGATCTCCCCCTGTTTGTGGTTCGAAGGAAGGGCGCAGGAGGCGGCGGAGTTCTACGTCGAGATCTTTCCCGATTCGCAGATCGATCGCGTGCACAAAGGCCCCTCCGACTGGCCGGCCGGGAAAGCGGGCGATGTGATCCTTGTTGAATTCTCACTCGCCGGCCAAAAATACCAGGCATTGAACGGCGGAGCCAATGAGAACGCCCGGTTCAACGAGTCCGTTTCCCTTTCAGTGACCTGCGAGGACCAGGCCGAGGTCGACCGCTACTGGGAGGCGCTGACTGGCGATGGCGGCATGCCGATCCAGTGCGGTTGGCTCAAGGACAAGTACGGACTGCGGTGGCAGATCGTGCCGCGGGTGTTCATCGAAATGATGGCCGACCCCGACCGCGCGAGGGCAAAGCGGGCCATGGAGGCCATGATGCAAATGGTGAAGCTTGATGTTGCCAAGCTTAAAGAGGCCTTTGATGGAAGAACCTAGCAGGATGTCGAAGAGGTTTCGCGACGGCCTTGAAGACGCTCCCGTTGCCGAGGTGGCAGGCGAACTCGATATCGAGCGATCCATCTTCGAGCAGGTCGGCGGACCCGTCGCCGGTAGCCTCGTCCATTTCGTCGAAGCCAAAACAGGTGAAGAAGATCAGCGAGGGGGGGCGTCGATGTGGAGGCCGGCCTTCACCGCGCCGAAGTCGATCTCGCCGCTGCCATCGCGCCTGATGACCTGCACGGCCGGGCTGACTATGTCGAGGAAGTTCCGATCCGCAGGTCTGCCTCAGCGATCCGTCATCACCCGACGAGTTTGCGATCGGCACTCCCGGTCACGCGCTCGCCATGAGCTTCGGCAGCCGGACGCGTTCGTAGGCGGCCGCGGGCAAGGTGAATGCCGAGTCGACCCTCGCCAGGCCGCGCAGCTTCGTCTGGCGCAGGCCGGCGATAGTCTTGATCCAGCCGAAAGCCTGCACAGCGCGCTTGCGAACACGCTGGCTGGCGGCATAGCCGGGGTGGCGAGTGGTGCGCCGGTCGATGGCTGATCGGCGCCGGCTGGGCTTCGGCGCCATGTGCGGGCGGAGGTTCAGCCTGCGCAACTCTTCGACGAAAACAGCGGCGTCGTAGCCTCGCTCAGCGCCGAGCGTGACGGCGCGCGGCCGGTCGGCTCGGGGCTCGATCATCTCCTGCGCCGCCAGCCGCTCGGCATGGCCCGACACTCGGGTCAACCGGGCGTCGACGATCAGGCCCGAACGATTCTCTATCAGGCCATGGCCGGTGCTCACGCCGCGCACATGCGCAATGCTCAAACCAGGATTCCAGTCGCCGATGGCTGAGCGATGGGGGTCACGTCACTCCGAGCGGATCGAATAGAACGCCTGCAAGAGCATCACCCGCAGCAGCATCTCCGGCGCAATCGACGGCCGCCACATGCCGAAGTGAAGTCCGGCAAAGGCGCCCGACAGCCGCGCCAGCGCGCTGTTCGCCAGTTTACGCATTGACCGCAGCGCATGCTCCCGCCGTTCAACGTCAGCGTAGGAGAACAGCTCTCCCAACCTTCCCTCTGACCCCCCGGGTCGGATCCAGCGGCGGCGACCTGGCTCAGCCTCTGTGACAGCCCATGCAATTGGCCTTGGTTTTCACCCCCGGCTGGGTGAAGGCGCGAGGACTGATCCCCTCGTGAATGGCTCTCCAAAGCGGGGTGTCGGTGATCCGCAACGGCGCGTCGCTTGGGCGCAATCCACGCATGAACGAGTGATCGGAGCCCGGTGCATCGGCCGCATGGCTGACGAGGTACCCTCTAATCTTGCGCGTGGTCGCGGGGTCGAGGCTGGCATTCTGCCCGAAGTGGTGAGAGAGATCGGACGTGATCTTTTTCCAGGAGCGTGCCGGCAGGAGCTCGGGCGCATAGGCCCAGTGGCAGGCGCCGCACTCCTGTTCGAACGCCTGCCTCGGGCTGCGTGAGGTTGCGCTTTGCGCCAGTCCGGTCGTGGGCCAGGCCAGCAAGATTGCCGCAAGCGTGAGGCCGGGTCCGAGGGGTATTTTCATGGCGCGTCCTTTCAGGTCGCTGCGCCGGGCCGGGTCTCTAGAGGCTCGACATGAAAGTGATGAAGTCGCCCTTTTCCTTCGGCGTGCATTGTCGGCCCATCACGGTGTCGCAGTTCCGGCGAAACCACTTCTCGACCTTCTTCAGGTCAGTGAATCGCTTGGGCGAGCGTGATACCGCCATCGGCGCGATCCGTTTGCCCACCGTGGTCTGGCCTTCGTTCCTCGGATCGCGCGTGTGGCAGGTGCTGCAGGACGGCGTGTTCGGGTTCCCCGTCGTGTGGTGCGCAAGGAAGAACGCCCGACCGCGCGCGGCGGAGAATCCCTTGAAATTCGGATTGGCCTGCTTGGCGAGCTTGGCGAAGTGATTGAGAACGGCTTGCTGCCCCGGGCCGATAGCTGCCTGGGCGGCGAGGGCGAGGGCAGCGACGACGCAGGCTGCCAAAGTCATGCGGATGGTCGGGATCATTGCTCGGCTTCCTCTGGCATCGCGATGGCCGATGGTTGGAACAGGCCGCTTCGCGCGTCTGTGTGGCAGGCACCGCAATTGCCGCGCGAGACGACTGACTTCGAGGAGAAGGCGCTGTCCGGAATGTTGCGGTGGATGCGCTTCCAGAACCGAGTCGCCGTGATGCGAAGCGGATCCGCCGGGTTGACATGGCGGAAGCGGTGGGCGGGCAGCGTGTCATAGTGCTCGGCTGAATGGGCAAGAAGGTATGTGCGGATATGCGCGGCGGTCGCGGGGGCGAGTTCGGCGTTCTGGCCGAAATGGTGGGAAAGATTCGCCATTATGGCTGACCAGCTCGCCGCTGGCTCGAGGCTCGGGTGATAGGGGATATGGCAGGCGCCGCATTCGTTGGCATAGACCGGGTCGAGGGGCGCGTGCGGCACCCCGAGGGCCGGCCGCTGCGCGAGCGCATACACCGTCACGCTGCTTACAAGCACGAGCAGTGTCGCGACGACGCCGGCGAGGACAGGCCGCGCCGCATGATGGGGAGGGCGAATGTCATCTGGCCGTGTCGGCTTATGGCCGTGAATCATGGACAGCAGCAGATTTTCCGAGCTGCGTCTGCTCTCGAACGCCACGCCAGCGAGGTGCAGGACGACGAGGGCCAGCAGGACATAGGCGATCATGTTGTGGATGGATCGCGCGGTCCAGCCGACGGTGTAGGGCGTGGCGAAGGCGAGCGGTCCCGATTTGACCGCGCCGCCCTCGGCAATGACGCCGGTGAGCGTCAGCAGGGCGATGACGACCAGCAACGCCACGATCATCGCGCCGCCCAGCGGATTGTGGCCGAGATGGCGGCGTGCTCTGCCGTCGGCCAATTCGCGACAATGGTCGAACAGCTTGCGCGGCCCATGCACGAACGCTGCGAAGCGGGCGGCTCCTGGGCCCCAGATTCCCCAGACGATGCGGATCACCACGAGCGCGGCCGCCGTCGTTCCTGCGATCAGGTGAACCGTGATCCAGGTCGGCAGCAGGAACAGGCCGGTAACAAGCGCCACCGTGACAGTGATTGCCAGGCTCCAGTGGAAGACGCGTACGACGATGTCCCAGATTTTGACCACGTTTTCCTTTCGTCTCTGTTCTAAGTAGGGCGCGGCGCGCCCCGGTGTCGCCGCACGGCACAAGTAATGCCCGGGGGACAGGCGGCCCCTAGCCTAAGTTCCCAGAACCCGCGCGACAGCCAAGAGGGCAATCGCCTTGTCGCGCGCGGGTTGGCGCGAATTCGGTCATGAGGGCACTCCGGACCTGTTCGTGCCACCCGCCACGGATCGCCGAAGAGGCGAGAGGGTCCTTGTCGCGCCTATCGAAGATATTGCCCGAAGGTTACAGTTCGGTATGGGGAACTGTGCCCGCCCGAGAGCTCAGGATTGGCGCGTCTCCTGGCGCACCGGCTCGCTCGGCGCGGCGCCGCCAGATTGACCGTTCCTGATGAGTCACAGCACCTGGATTCAGGCGCGCAGGCGCGAAAACGGATGGCCGGACGCCACGCTATTCCGGAAGGCCGGCCTTTCGCAGGCCCTCGACATACCGCTCGATGATCCGCAAGTCGCGGTAGGGTGGGCGGTGACGCCATGACCGGATGGTGAACTGCGGATGCAGCCGCATCACCTCGGACGCTGCCGCACGGGCCTCGTCCATCATGTCCAGATGAGCGTAGTTGGCGGCGAGCAGACGGCTGCCCTCGGCCGGGTTCTGCATCCTGCGAACGGTGGCGATGACGTCCAGCGAACGCCCCATCGCGTTGTAGGCGTCTGCGAGATACCAGAGATAGGTATCGGGATAGTAGGGGTTAAGCCGCATTGCCTTCTCAAGCGTCTCGATGGCCGTCTCAGGTTGCTCCGCATAGACTTGTGCGTCGGCGTACTCGGCGAGGATGTCGGCATCGTTGGGATTGAGCGCCAGCGCCCGCTGATATTCGGCGACCGCCTCGTTGATACGCTTCCGGTAGAGATTGGCGATGCCAAGCTCGGCATAGCCCCGGGCATCGAGCGCGTCGTGCTCGATGGCGCGGCGGGCGAAGTCCACGGCCGCATTCAACGACCTGTCGGGCGAGGTGGACCACTCGTAACGCCAGTCGTAATTGTGCGTGCGCGAAAGAGCGCTGAAGGCGCGGCCGAAATCCGGAGCGAGCTCGAGTGCCTCCTCGATCAGCCGGCGCGCGTGAGCGTTGCTCTCCTTGTTGAAGCCGAGGATCAGCTGTTGGCCGCGCAGCACCAGTCCGTAGGCACGCATGTCGTGCGGATCGCGCGACTCGCGCCTGAGCTGGGCGAGGTCGATCTGCACGGCGAGTCGTGACGCCACCGTCGCGGTGACTTCGTCCTGCCACTCGATCAACTCGTCGAGCGCGATGTCGAAATGGTCTGACCACAGGACGCGCTCCAGGTCCGTGTCGATCAACTCGACCGCGATCCTAAGGCGCTTGCCGGATTGGCGCAGGCTGCCGCCGAGCAGATAGCGCGCGCCGAGCCGCTGCCCGATGTCGCGTGCCGAATGGTTCTTTAGGCTGAACAGGAATGCCGAGTGCCGCGCGATTACGATCAGGTTGCGAAAGCGGCTGAGGCTGTTGATCACGTCCTCGACGATCCCCTCGGACAAGTGATCCATCGCCGGGTCGCCCGAGATGTTGTCGAGCTTCAGGATGGCGACCGAGGGATGCTGGGCCGGATCGGCGGTGGGAATCGGGCGCGGTTGTTCGACGATCTGTTGCGACGCGCGGTTGGCGCCCCACTCGAGCACGAATACCTCGACCGGCTTGGAGAGGTTCTTCAGCGCCGGGCGACCCATCGAGCGAAAGCGCACGCCCTCTATCTCGCGAACCGCCTCGACGATCGCACGCGTCGCCATCACGCCGCCGGGCTCGGCCATGGTCTGCAGGCGGGCGGCCAGGTTCACGCAGTGCCCCTGGTAGATCCCGTGATTTTCCATGACCTCGCCATCCGCAATTCCGATGCGGAACAGGATCGGGTCGCCCTCGCTCCAGACCGCCTGCTCGCGGAACTCGTTCTGGATTTGCGTGGCAAAGCGCACGGCCTGCTTGGAACTGGCGAACAGTGCGAGGATGCCGTCGCCACTTACATTGACCACCTCGCCGCCATAATCCCCAGTGAGCGAGCGGAACAGGCTGAACGATCGAACAACGTGGGCAAGGTTCTGCTCCTCGTCCTGCTCCAGGCGCCGGCTGTAGCCGACGACATCGGCGATCATCACTGTAGCCCGACGCCGTCCATGGAAGGCCGGTGTATGGTCGCCGGTCGATTTCGTCGGGTCCATGGATTCCGCCCCTTAAGGCATGCGTCTCGGCATGAATTTATTCGTTACACCTCCCTATCGCATGAGCTATCATGCGGGATAACGCGTACTTTGGACAAGGGATTGTACCACCGTCGTGGCGGTTTATTAACGCGGTAACCATTTTTGGCAGCTGTCCTCGATGATGCTCAAACTCAAGTTGCCCGCTGGCTTGCAGCTTCGTCCGGCCGATCCGAGCGATTTCGCGTTCGCGGAAAAGCTCTATGTTGACGGTACCCGACCGCTTCTCAAGGCACTCGGCGCATGGGACGAAGCGGCGGTTGCGAACCGGTTTTCAGACGCTTTTCACCGTCGGCCGTCACAGGTTATCTGCAGGAACGGCGACGAGATCGGCTGGCTCCAGATCTCTCGGAACGACACCAGCGTGCACCTGCACCAGATACATCTCGTGCGCCGGTGTCGGAACCGCGGCATAGGCTCGCAACTGATTCGCGAGGTGATGGCGTCGGCTGAAACACTCGGGTTGCCGCTCACCTTGAAGGTAATTCGCTGCAACCGGGCAATTGCGCTCTATGGCCGACTCGGCTTCCGCGTGGTCGAGGAGGACGCGGAACTGTTCCACATGCGCTGGGACCCGAACGAAGCGGGCGAGCCCTGACGGCGCAGGGCTCACCGTATTGCTCCCGACTTACCGACGCCGCAGGTCGGCGCCGCTGCGCAGGTCTGCACCGGCTCTCAGATCGGCTCCGGACCTCAGGTCGGCGCCGCTGCGCAGATCGGCGCCGCTGATCGATGTTCCGCCCGGCATGACGCCGCCGAGCAGTTGTTCAAATGGCCCGGAATTGACATCGAGGCGCATGGAAAAGTCACCCTTGTCGTAATCCCAGTACATCAGGTCGGCGTTACCGGCGCCGGTGGGTTCGTCCGCGAAGTCCCAGTCGCGCGCAGCCACACCCGATTCATCCGTGGTCGAGCGATTGCCGCCAGTCGATCTGATGGCTGTGCCCGGGCCGTGGACAAGGAAAAGTGCAGGCGCTGGCAAGTCGTAGTACTGACCTGCAAAACTAAATCCGTAAATTCGCGCAAAGTTTCGATTCGCCGCCATGAGCTGCTTGCGCAGAAACAGATTGTCGCCGGAATTCGCGGGGGCGGCACTGGGTGCGGCGATTGTAAGGTCGGTTACTACGCGTCCGATTAGCTTGATATTGGTTGGCGTCAACATGGATTCTGGCACAGGTTTCTCCCTTGGAAAGAGCTAAACTCAACGACTCAACGCGAGCGCCCTTCGCTCGCGATACGAACTCTTGGACGGCGCGATCATCGCCGGCACCGCCGTGCGCGACGAATGTGCGTGGCTCCTCTCGTCCGGCGGGCTAAGGCGTGGTCCGGCCTCGACTTGGCCGATGCCGCGCCAGCGGAAGCTTTCGGCCATTTCGGTCACGTTCCGGCCCCCACTTAGCGCGCGGTCGACATCCATCAGCGTCTCGGCCACCTCGGCATAGTCGAAGTAGTCCGGTGACAGGCGCTCCCAGGTCTCGGCCAGCGCCACGCCCATATAGTCGCGCGCCGCGATCAGTGCTTCGCGGAACGCCGCGCGGTTGTCCGGATAGATGGCATCGAAATAGGGCTGAATCACCGTGTTGTAGCCGGGCTGATCGGCGAGCATGTCCGAGAGGTCGGCCAGACCACGGGGGATCAGGCCGCGGTCGACCAGGATCTCCTGGAAGACGTCGACGAGGATGTCAAACAGCGCCCCCGTCAGAGGTTGCGAGAGCTTGTGTTCGTCCTCCCAACCGGCGGCGAACTGCCACATCTTAACCGGGTTGCTGGCCATCCGGATCTGGTCGGTGGCCGAAAGCTCGGCAAAGCGGTTCAACTCGTTGAACGAATAGAGATTGCCGCTGGATTGCTCGAGCAGATCGTCGAGCATCGTCTCGAAGTTCAGGGCCGCGAGGATTGCCACCATGTCGGCCGCGGATTCGTGGAAGCCGAAATACTCGCCCTTCCCGGCACCGGGTCGCGGCACGCCGATGGTGCCATAGATGATCAGGTGGCCGAATTCGTGCGCTATCACGTCAAAATTGAGCGAGAAGGGCTCGATGGAGCCGTCCTCCCGGTGATCCGCGCCGATCTCCATATAACCATAGCCGGCATGTGCATTGTCGAGACTGGGCAGGATCACCGCTTCCAGCCGGTCGAAGTCGCGCGCGAAGTGCCATCTGAGCGGATGGCCGAAATAACGCTCCCATTGGTCCATGGTGAATCGAATCGAGCCAAAGACATGCGCTTCTTCGAACTCCGGCGTACCCACGGGGATATGGTCGAAGTTGCCGTCCGCGTCCGGCTGGACAGGGGGCAGGATCGGCCCGCGCCAGGGCGGCAGATAAAGCAAGGGGCGGCCGTCAGGGCCTGTCTGAACCCCGTAGGGGAGACGTTTGCCGATCGGGTGGATCAGGTAGACGAGATCGTCGGAAGGTCCCGGCCCGATGCGATCGGGAGGTGTCGATATCCACACCGTCTCCGGTCGCCGGCCAGGTTCGCTGAATGGCGACTGTGGAAATAACCTAAACCTCGTACCCGTGAGGTTGCGGTCGCGAATCGACATCGACTTCCCCCGGAACGCCGGCCCCGTGCGGTAATTTCATCCGTCGGGTTCCCGATCCGACTCTACGAAAAGAATCTCTCGACGCAAAGCTATATCGAACTCGGCAAGCGTGCCGAATCCCAGTTTTCGCGCAAATTCCGCCAGATCTTCGGGAATCGACTGACCCAGACGGCGTTCGAAATACCAGGCGCGCAGCCACATCGGATCGATCTTTGGCCGCTGGACCGGGTCGCCGGCCAGCGCCCTCCGCTTCGCGGCGGCACGCCGTGCCAGACGCGGGTAGGCGCCGCCGAGGCGCAGCTCGTCTATCAGGGCCGCGTCGAGCGCGGTGCCGGCGGCCGTAGTCACCGCTTCGAGCCGCGCTTCCGCCTCGACCAGCCGTTCGAGGGCGGGGGCGTCGAAGCCGTTCTCATCCATCCACGCATCGAGCTCGGCGCGCGTGTAGAGCCCGCGCTCGGCACGAAGTTCGCTCAGCTTCCACAGCCTGTCGTCTCGCGACACTGTAGTCCCCGCGCGGGCGGCCGCGGCATCTGCCAGCAGGCGCGCAAGGGCGCGCGTCTGCACGTGTTCATAGCGCTTCAACCCCTCGAGCCGAAGTTCCTCGAGGACAGTCGACACGGGACTGGACTCCATATCCGTAACCGCGCCCGATCTGGCCGTCATCTCGTCCCAGAAATGCGTACGCGCGAAGCGGAAGGGCGCCTCGGGCGGCTCAGGGGCCGCTACAGTCTCCTGCATGGCGCGGATCATCGCCAACGCATCTTCGCGTTTCTGATCGACACGGCCCTGTGGCAGCCAATCGGCCAGCGCCGCGAGCCTCGCCCGCCCGACGCCGTGCATCTTGTCGGCGTCGAGAAGCACCGGCCAGCTTCGCTGAGGGAAGTGGAGTGCTTTGGCAAAGGTTTCGAGCCGGCGGCGGACCGGTGGCGTCACGATCCCTTCGGCCTCGGCCTGCTCCAGCGTCGCGCGGATGTTGACCATCGGCTCGGACAGCGCGGGATAGCCCAGCTCGGCCGGGCCGTGCTCAACGGCCACCTCGTCGTCATCCTCAAGCTGGCCGGCGCGGTAATCCTCGAAGATGCGTCCAACGCCGCGCATTCCGAAGGGATGCAGCTCGGCTGCCCGCAGCGCGCCCATGCTGGAGCTGCCAAACACATGGATGCCCTGGGCGAGGGCCCACAGGATTTCCTTGTGCCAGACCGAGGGGGCGCCGGAGAAATAGCCGTCGATGATGCCGATTGCCTGCGGTCGTGCCTGTGCTGCGCGAAAAACGTCCCCCTGTGCGGCTGGTGGCAGGAGGGTGGCATCGCACAGCGCCGCCACCTCGGTGCGGGGCAGCGTCGGCCCGACGAAGAGGCACATGCTCACCGCGCGCCCTCCATCACTGCCCGGGCGCGGGGCCCCGGGGAGTAACCCGAGTGGTGGTCCGAGCCTTCGAGCCCCGGGACCAGGACGCGCATGACCGGAATATCGATCCCGGGCCGGCTCAGATCGACGACTATGGCCTGCCGGATACCTGCGCCCTGCAGCCGGTCGAGAAGCCAGGTGAGTTCAGCCTCGAACGTGTCCGACACCTGGCTCGGTAGCGCTTCGAAAGCGCGAGTCGGGCCCTCGGCCTGCATCATCGCGCGCGCCCTGCGCGCCCGCCCGGCCAGCATGTCCGAACCATAATCGGCATGCCCGATGTCCTCGCGCGAACCGACGATATAGGTGGTTCGCACCTGCACCGCCTCGGTGACGGCGCGCAGAAAGGCGATCTCACGCACCGGGTGGCAGCCGGCGCCAATGCCCGTGTGCGCCAGCTCGGCCCTGAGATCCAGCGTCATGCAAAGGAAGGCCGGCACGCCGACATCGCTGGTCATGTCCCAGACCGCCGCGCGCAGGTCAGCTGTCGCGAGGCGGTCGAGCAGTGCCCGGCAGTCCGGGTCGCGCACGGTGTCGAGCGCCACGCGCGTCGCGTCCTGCTGCGCCGGTGACAGCCGGTTCCATAGGCTCGTCGCGTCGCGCTCGATGACCTCGCACAGCGCGTGGCTCATGGCCTCCAGCCGGTGATTGCCCGATGCCAGCCCGTTGGTCGAGGCGGAAAAACAGCCGCTGCCAGGCGCCTCGCGCAGCGTGGCGTCGGCGTGGACCGGCTCGAACGGCACCCACAGGGGCTCGCCCCCGATCAGGTCCTCGCCCTCCACCCACAGCATCGGCAGGTCCGGGTGGAAGCGGCTTTCGGGCAGCAGGGGCAGGGCGCCTGCCTCGGCAAGCCGGTGCCGCGGCCCAAGCTCTGCAAGGCTGCCGAGCTTGAGCGGGAGTTCCACACGTTCGGCGTGCCAGGTCTCGGCCGCCTCCATAAGACCCGAGGCCTTTGCGGCCGCGAGATCGATCCCCTTGCCGTGGAACACGGCGCTCGAGCGCGCATTGGGCCGACAGACCATCACCACCGGAACGCCGATCCGGTCGAGGCCGGTCAGGTTCGCCACCCGGGTGATCCCGAGCGTCTCGCGCAGCGGCTCGATACGCGCGATGGTTTGCTCCGGCGAGCAACACCGATGCGTGCCGTGCCGGTAGGTCTTGACCGTGCCACCGCTGCCGCTGTGCTCGAGCATTGCCTGCCGTTGAATGACGGACCGATGTGAGGACGATACTATCGGGGCGCCCCGAACGCATCCCCTCGATGCCCGCTGGCATTGAAGGCCGAGGTCGAAGCGTGCAGTTTTTGGCCGCACCGGTACCGCCTTGGTCCTCTGCCAATGGAGCCTGCTATGCCAGACGTTGCAATTCCCCTGATTAAACTGCCCGCGGGCGAGGCGATCCCCGTGCTCGGGCAAGGCACCTGGAACATGGGCGAGGGGCGGCGTTCCCGCGCGGAGGAGGCCGCGGCCCTGCGCCTTGGCCTCGATCTCGGCATGACCCTGATCGACACCGCCGAGATGTATGCCGACGGGGCTGCCGAGGAGGTCGTGGGCGAAGCCATCGCCGGGCGCCGCGAGGAGGCCTTCCTGGTCAGCAAGGTGTTGCCCGGCAACGCCAGCCGGCAGGGCACAATCGCAGCCTGTGAGCGCAGCCTGCGCCGCCTCGGCACCGACCGGATCGATCTCTACCTCCTGCACTGGCGGGGTAGGACGCCCCTTGCTCAGACGCTCGAGGCGTTCGAGGCGCTGACCCGTCAGGGCAAGATCCGACACTGGGGCATGAGCAATTTCGACCTGTCGGACATGGAGGAACTCCTAGGCCTGATCGGTGAAGCGGCGGTGCAGACCAACCAGGTGCTGTACAATCTGGGTCGCCGCGGCATCGAGTTCGATCTGCTGCCCTGGTGCCGCCAGCGGCGCCTGCCGGTCATGGCCTATTCGCCCATCGAGCAGGGCCGGCTGCTCAGGGCCCCCGTGCTCCAAAGCATCGCAGCCGCGCACCACGCCACCCCGGCGCAGGTGGCGCTGGCCTGGCTGCTCGGCCGGCAGGGGGTCATCGCCATCCCCAAGGCGGCGGAAACCGATCACGTTCGTCAGAACCGCGCCGCGCTCAACCTGCGCCTCACGGATGAGGACCTAACCGCCCTCGACCGCGCCTTTCCCCCGCCGAGCGACAAGAAGCCGCTCGAGATGCTGTAGAGCGCGCAGGCGGGGCTGGCCCGGACATGGTTGTCCGGTGGGGCGCCGGTCGAGCAAAGGGCGCCAGCGGTTGTGAGCGCGGCGGCGAAATGCTACTTTCCATAAACGATCGCGCGTGTCGGGGACTGGAGGGGAACCGATGGCCGATATTGATATCGCCGGGCATTGGGCCCGCGAGGATATCTACGCCCGGGTCATTAATGCGGCGAAGGCCGCAGGGATTGCGCCGGAGTCGCTGACGCAGGAAACGCTGGCGCCGCTGGATCACTTTCATGCGCGGGGCCGCGCGTCGACTGTCGATCTCGCAGAGAAGTTGCCCGTCGAGGCCGAGCACCGGCTGCTGGACATCGGCTCCGGCCTGGGCGGACCGGCGCGCTATCTCGCGTCGCGGTTCGGGTGTCGCGTCGAGGGGATCGACCTGACGCCGCCGTTCGTCGACTGCGCCGAAAGGTTCACCACCCTTCTTGGCATGGACGACAAGGTGAGGTTCCGGGTCGGAAGCGCGCTCGATCTTCCGTTCGAGGATGGGATATTCGACGGCGCCTATTCCCAGCACGTCACCATGAACGTCGAGGACCGTCCGCGGTTCTTCGCTGAGGCCCACCGGGTCCTAAAGCCCGGCGGCTACTTCGGGCTGTCCGAGCACGGTCTCGGTGACGGCGGCGCGCCGCAGTTTCCTTTGCCGTGGTCCGACGACGGCTCGGGCAGCTACCTGGTGCGCGCCGAGCGCACGGTGGAGCTGTTGGAGGAGGCCGGATTCACCACAGTCGAACTGGAGGAGACCGGGCCGAAATACCTGGCCTTCTACCGCCACGCGATGGAGCTTGCGAAAGAGGGCAGGCTGCCGCCCATCGGCCTGCATCTTCTGGTCGGCGAAAGCATGCCCCGGAAGCTGGCCAACGCGGCGCTGAACATCGCCGAAGGCCGGACCCGGCCGATCCTGGTCACGGCACGCAAGCCGGCCTGACGGGCCTGCGGGCGCTGCGCCCGTTCGTGGCCGGCGCCGTGCCGGCTGCAATGGGCAGGGGCGTCCTGTTGCGGGGCGCCCCGGGCGCGCTGGCCGGCGATGCGGTCACTGGCGGGTCGACGCTGCGAGATTTTTGAAGAAGGCGATGGTCTGGACGAGGCCGCGTTCGAGGGGGACGGTGGGCCGCCAGTCGAGCTGGGTCCGGGCGCGGGTGATGTCGGGGCGCCTTTTCAGCGGGTCGTCGCTGGGCAGGGCGCGCTGCACCAGCTTCGAGCGCGAGCCGGTCATGCGCTTGACCATCTCGGCCAGCTCGAGGATCGGGACCTCGGCCGAGTTGCCCAAATTGATCGGCCCGGTGACCTCGGGCGCGGTGTTCATCAGGCGCAGCAGGCCCTCGACCAGGTCGTCGACATAGCAGAACGAGCGCGTCTGCCGGCCGTCGCCATAGATGGTGATCTCCTCGCCCTCCAGCGCCTGGCAGATGAAGTTCGAGATCACCCGCCCGTCCCGGGGGTGCATGCGCGGCCCGTAGGTGTTGAAGATCCGCGCCACCTTGATCTCCAGCCCGTGCTGTCGGCGGTAGTCGAAGAAAAGCGTCTCGGCGCAGCGCTTGCCCTCGTCATAGCACGAGCGCGGGCCGATCGGGTTGACGTGGCCCCAGTAGTCCTCGGTCTGCGGGTGCTGCTGCGGGTCGCCGTAGACCTCCGAAGTCGAGGCCTGCAGGATCGGGCAGCCCAGCCGCTTGGCCAGCCCCAGCGCGTTGATCGCCCCGTGCACCGAGGTCTTGGTGGTCTGCACCGGGTCGTGCTGGTAGTGCACCGGCGAGGCCGGACAGGCCAGGTTGTAGATCTCGTCCACCTCGACATAGAGCGCAAAGGTCATGTCGTGGCGCAGGAATTCGAACCGCGGGTGGTTGTGCAGGTGCTCGACATTGCGCTTGGTGCCGGTGAACAGGTTGTCCACGCACAGCACCTCGTGCCCTTGCCCAAGCAGCCGGTCGCACAGGTGCGAGCCTATGAACCCCGCCCCGCCCGTCACCAGCACCCGCTTGCGACTGTCGTAGACCCGAACCACCCCGCAACTCCCCCGAAACGCGCGCTCTCAAATTCATAGCCGAGCCGGAACCGATTGGCCAGAATATGACGGGCCGAAGCTGCATCGCCCGATCGGGCGGCCGGATTACTGCTCCTCCTTGCGGAACGGGATGAGGAGCGCCGCCGGGGCCCGCGCATTGCGCGAGACCACGGCCATGGCCACGATGGTCAGAACGAAGGGCAGCATGAGGAAGATCTCGTAGGGCACGTGCCAGACGTTCGAGCTCTGCAGACGCAGTTGCAGCGCCTGGAGCAGCCCGAAGAGCAGGGCGCCGCCGGCCGCCCGCCACGGGCTCCACAGGCCGAACACGACGAGGGCGATGCAGACCCAGCCCCGCCCCGAGACGACGCCGAAGGTGAAGGCGTTGAACTGGTCGACCGTCAGATAGGCGCCGGCGAGCCCCATCATGGCGCCCCCGATCACCAGCGCCTGCGTGCGCATCCACAACACGTTGACGCCGGCCGTGTCGGCTGCGCGCGGGTTCTCCCCCACGGTGCGCAGATTCAGCCCCCAGCGCGTGCGCTGAAGCAGCCAGGCCGCCGCCGGGACGCTGAGGAGCGCGGCGTAGGTCAGCACGCTCTGGTCGAAAAGCACGGGGCCGAGAAAGGGGATCCTGGACAGGCCCGGGATCGGCAGGTGCTCGAACGGCGTCACGCTGGGCGGCACGGCTTGCTCGCCGAAGATCATGCGGTAGAGGAACAGGGCCAGCCCCGACAGCAACAGCGTCGTGCCGATGCCCGAGACGTGCTGGCTGACCCCGAGCAGCACTGTCAGGCCCGCCATCAGCAGGCCGGCCAGTGCGCCGGTGACGATGGCTGCCACGAGCCCCAGCCACAGGCTGCCCGAGAAATATGCGGCGGTGAAGCCGATCATCGCGCCCAGAAGCATCGTGCCTTCGATTCCGAGGTTGAGCACGCCCGAGCGCTCGCACAAAAGCTCGCCCATTGTGGCCAGCAGCAGCGGCGTCGCAATACGCACCAGCGCGGCGAAGAAGCTGACGTCGATGGCCTGGATCAGCGCCTCAAGCATGACGCGCACCCTTCAGCCGGATGCGGTAGACGGTGAAGATACGGGCGCCGACCATGGCAAGGAGCGCCGTGCCCTGGATCACGTCGGCCAGGTAGACGGGCACATTCGTCGCGCGCGCCATGGCGCCCGCACCATTGAAGATCACCGCGAAGAACAGCGCAGCGGGCAGGGCGCCCAGCGGGCTGAGCTCGCCCAGCGTGGCGATGACGATGCCGGCATATCCGTAGCCGGCGGAGAGGTCCGAGGTGACCTGGTAGCGCACCCCCCCGACCTCTCCCGCTCCGGCCAGCCCCGCGAGCGCGCCCGAAATCAGCGCTGCGGTCAGGATCACACGCTCGACCGGGATGCCGGCATATGCGGCAGCTTCCCGGTTGGCGCCCACTGCGCGGATGTGGAAGCCGAGCGTGGTGCGCGCCATCAGGTACCACACGACGGCGACAGCGGCGAAGGCCAGGACGACGCCCAGATGCGTCTCGCTGCCAAAAACGATGGGGAAGTCCGCCGCGGGGCGGATGCTGGGCGAGTTGGGATAACCGCTCTTGGGGTCCTTCCACGGGCCCTCGAGCAGCGCCATCACGCCATAGAGCATGATGGAGTTGAGCAGCAGCGTGGTGACCACGTCGTCGACCTTGAGGCGGGTCTTGAGCAAGGCCGGGATTGCCGCCCAGGCCGCGCCCGCCAGCGCGGAGCCAAGGATCATCAGCGGCACCAGCGAGGCCGCCGGCAGGAACTCGCGGCCTCCGATGAAGCCCGCCGCGACCGCGCCCGCCATGAGCTGACCCTCGGCGCCGATGTTCCAGAACTTGGCGCGGAAGGCGACCGCAACTGCCAACCCGGTGAAGATCAGCGGCGCCGCCTTGATCAGCGTGTCCTCGATGTCGTAGCTCGACTGGAAGGTCGACAGGAACAGCATGCCGTAGGCCTCGAGCACCGGCGCCCCCGCCAGCGCCACGAGCCCGGCGCACAGCACCAGCGCCACGACCACCGCGGCAAGCGGGACCGCCGCCTGGATCCACAGCGGCGTCGCGGTGCGGCGCTCGAGCCGGATCACGCCGCGGCCTCCGCGACGCCGGCCATCAGCAGGCCAACGCGCTCGACCGTGGCTTCCTCGATCGCAAGGTCGCCCGCGATGCGGCCGTGATAGATGACGCCGATCCGGTCGGACAGGGCGAACAACTCCTCGAGATCCTCGCTGATGACCAGCACGCCTCCGCCGCCCGCGGCGAGTTCGAGGAACTGCCGGTGGATGAACTCCATGGCGCCGACATCGATTCCGCGCGTCGGCTGCGCCGCCACCAGGAGCCTGGGCGCCAGCGCGAACTCGCGGGCGAGCAGGGCCTTTTGCAGGTTACCGCCCGAAAGCGTCCCGGTGCGCGCGTCCGGCCCGGCCGCGCGCACGTCGAAGCGGTCCATGGCATCGCGCGCAAAGCGCTCGATCGCGCTGCGGTCGAGCCGGCCGCCGCGGCTGAACGGCGCCGTTCCGATCCAGGGCAGCGCCATGCTCTCCTTCAGCGGTAGGCTCGAAATCATGCCGGTGGTCAGCCGGTCCTCGGGCACGCGTCCGACCTTGAGCGCCTGCATCGTCCGCGGCGAGGGGTTCGGCACCTCGACGCCGCCGATCTCGATCCGCCCGGCCGTCGGCCTGAGCATGCCGGAGACGAGGTCGGCCAATGCCCGCTGGCCGTTGCCCGACACCCCGGCGATGCCAACGATCTCGCCGGCTCGCACGGTGAGCGTCACATCGCACAGGTCCATTCCGGCGCCGCGCGTGGAGACGTGCTCCAGCTTCATGAGCGGCGCACCAAGCGCCACCTTTGCCTTCGCCGGCGGGGCAAGGTCCCGGCCGCACATGAGCCGGGCAAGTTCGGGCTTCGACAGGCCCCTGTCATTGTCGCGCCACGCCACCACCCGGCCGTGACGCATGACCGCGATGCGGCTGGTGATCTCGATCACCTCGCCCAGCTTGTGGCTGATGAAGATGACACCCATGCCCTTGGCCGCCATGGCGCGCAGCGCGACGAAGAGGCCCTGCGCCTCCTGCGGGGTCAGCGTCGCCGTGGGCTCGTCCAGCACCAGGATGCGGGCGCCCCGGACCAGCGCCTTGGAGATCTCGACACGTTGCTGCTCGCCCACCGAGAGGTCGCCGACGCGGGCGTTTGGATCGAGCGTGAGGTGAAAGTCGCGGCCGATCTCGGTCAGCCGCCGCACCACGCGCTCGCGCGTCAGCGGCCCGTCCGGCCCGGGGCGCCCGACCAGAAGGTTCTCCAGCACGGTGTGGCGCGGTACTAGCTGGAAATGCTGGTGCACCATGCCGATGCCCATCGCCAAAGCGTCGGCCGAGCTGCGGATCGAGACCGGCCTGCCGTCCACCTCGATGCTGCCCTCGTCCGCCGCATAGGTGCCGAACAGCACGTTCATCAGGCTGGTCTTGCCGGCGCCGTTCTCGCCCAGCAGCCCGAGGATCTCGCCCGGCCGCAGCGAGAGGTCGACACCGTCGCAGGCCGCGACGGCGCCGAACCTCTTGACGATGCCCTTTAGCACGACCAGCGGCGCAGGCGAGGCCTCGACCTGCCTGTGCTCACCGGTCGCCGATAGTGGCGCGCTCACTCCGAGACGGGCGTGTTCTCGTTGACGTTGACGCGGAAGGTGCCGGCCTCGATCTCCTTCTTCTTCTCCTCGACCAGCTTCTTAACGGCGTCGGGGATCTTCGCACCGTCATAGGGCGCCAGCTTGGCGCCGCCCTTGGCCATGTAGGAGAAGCTGCCGAAGTCCTGCGCCGTGTAGACGCTGGCCTCGACCTGCCTGATCACGTTCTTTACGGTCGGCCACATGTCCCAGACCGGCCCGGTGATCACGGTGTGCGGCGCCAGGCTGGCCTGGTCGGACATGTTGGAGATGGCGTAGATTCCCTTCTCCTTGGCCGCCTCGATAACGCCGAAGCGCTCGGCATAGATCACATCGACACCCTGGCCGATCTGGGCGAGCGCTGCTTCCTTTGCCTTTGGCGGGTCGAAGAACGAGCCGATGAAGGTGACCTTGCACTTGACCTTCGGGTTCACGTCCTTGGCCCCTTGGCAAAAGGCGTTCACCAGCCGGTCGACCTCGGGGATATCCATCGCTGCGACCGAGCCGATGATGTTCGACTTGGTCATTTTCCCCGCGATCATGCCGGACAGATAGGCCGGCTCGTGGATCCAGTTGTCGAACACCGAGAAGTTCGGCTCCGCCGGCCCCTCGCCCGAGCCGAACACGAAGGCGATCTTCGGGAACTGCTTGGCGACGCGCCGGGCGATGTCCTCGGCGGCGAAGGCGTCACCCATGATCAAGTCGTAGCGCTCGCGCGCGTACTGCCGCAGCACCCGCTGATAGTCGCTCGACGAGACGTTCTCGGCCCAGTTGTAGTCGATGCCCATCTCCTTTTTCGCCTTGAGCAGCGCGACGTGGATCTGGTGATCCCACGGCTCCTCGATCGGCGTCGAGAAGACGGCTGCGACCTTCAGCTTCTTGGCCGCCAGGGCGCGCGTGCCGCCCACCGCAAGGGCGGCCATGCCGAGGCCGCTCACTTCGAGGAACCGCCGGCGGTCGAGGCCGGCGATCTTGATGGACTTGTTCTCCATGGGACCCTCTGAGCGTTTGTTGAACCGAAGGACGCTAGCAGTGGCGGGAAACTTTGTCTACGCGGTCAATTTTCTTTCGCAGCGGGTCCGAGGCTCGTCCACAGCGGGACTTTGCGGAGAACGACAGAGGCAGCCGCGATCGCGACGGTCGAGCGAGGCCGTGTTCCGCATGGTCCGGCCGCAATGGACTGAGCCATCGGCGCTAACTCCCGGCCAACGGCCCCAAAGACCCTCATTCCGGTCGCTTCCGTGCCAGGATGCAACGAAGACAAACTGGACCAGTCAGGCAGGGCTGCTCAATTGCCTGAAGCGCGGTTCTTGGCGCCGCCGCAGCCGGTGGCGCGCCGCCATTTTCAAACTACAGGTAACGCCGGGATCGGAATCCGTTCGTAATGGTAAGCGGGAATTTACGATTTTTTGGCATCCCGAATGACAGTCAATGCGCGACCTGGTGCTGTTGGCTTGTTTGGTGAGGCTTTAACCGGCGGCCCTGACTGTGCGCGGCCACGAGCGTGCGCCGCAAGTCGTCTGCCCCGGGACCCGCGATGAGGCGCAGGCTCCAAATGTTGCAACCGAGTATGGGGGCGGGCACATGAACGCGCGCGCAGGGCGGTCCGAGTTGATTGCCGCCATTGCGCGATGTCGCGGGCACTTTGCCTCGGTGGCGCTGTTCAGCGTGTTCGTGAACATGCTGATGCTGACCGGGCCGCTCTTCATGCTGCAGGTCTACGACCGGGTTCTGTCGAGCCGGTCGGAGGAGACGCTGCTGGCGCTGCTGATCCTGGTGGCGGGGCTCTTCGCGATGATGGGCATGCTTGAGTTCATCCGCAGCCGCGTGCTCGCGCGCGCCGGTGCGCGGATACAGAGCCTGCTGGACAGCCGGGTCATGGCCGCGGTCCTTCGGCGTTCGGTGACACCGGCCGAGCGAGCCAGGCCCAGCACGGCGGCCCGAGACCTCGAGGCGGTGCGCCAGCTGTTCTCGGGCCCGGCGCCGTTGGCGCTGTTCGACATTCCCTGGACGCCGATCTTCATCGCCGTGATCTTCCTGCTGCATCCGGTGCTGGGTTGGCTCGCACTTTTGGGCGGCATGCTGCTGGTGGCACTGGCCGTGATCAACCAGCTCCGCTCGCGCCGGCCGGCGGCGGAAGCGCAACGCGCCACCCATGAGGCCGACAACCTGGGCGAGGCGCTGCGCCAGAACGCCGAAGCCGTGCAGGGGCTGGGCATGCGCGGCGCCGGGCTGGGGCGCTGGCTGAAGCTACGGCACGAGGCGCTGGCGCGGCAGGTCCTGGCATCGGACCGCACGGCGAGCCTCAGCTCCGCCTCGAAGGCGCTGCGATTCTTTCTGCAGTCTCTGATGCTGGCCGCGGGCGCCTGGCTGGTGCTGCGGCACCAGCTGTCGGCGGGGATGATGATCGCCGGGTCGATCCTGCTCGGCCGGGCGCTGGCGCCGGTGGACCAGGCGATCGGCCAGTGGGGCCTCGGCCAGCGCGCGCTGCGCGGCTGGCGGGCGCTGGGCGAGCTGCTGGACAAGACCCCGCCCGAGACCAAGAAGACCGCCCTGCCGGCTCCCAGGGGGGTGCTGCAGGTGCAGGGCGTCACGGTGGCGGGCCCGGGTGAGAGCGCGCCGCTTCTGCGCACTGTCAGCTTCGGCGTCGGGCCGGGGCGGGCGCTGGGCGTGATCGGGCCCTCGGGCGCGGGCAAGACCACGCTCGCCAAGGTGCTGAGCGGGGTATGGCGGCCCGCGGCGGGCAAGGTGCGCATCGACGGCGCGGCCCTAGACCAGTGGCCGGACGACGAGCTGGGCCGCCACATCGGCTATCTGCCGCAGGAGATTGGGCTGATGAGCGGCAGCGTAGCCGAGAACATCGCCCGCATGGCCGAGCAGCGCGACGACGCCGAGGTGGTCGCGGCGGCGCGGCGGGCCGGCGCGCACGAGCTGCTGCTCAGCCTGCCGGAGGGCTATGACACGCAGGTCGGGGCCGGGGGGCTCGCGCTGTCGGGCGGGCAGCGCCAGCGCGTGGCGCTCGCGCGGGCGCTCTACGGCGACCCGCCGCTGCTCGTGCTCGACGAGCCCAATGCCAATCTCGACGCCCAGGGCGAGCAGGCGCTGATCGGCACCATCCGCGAAGCCAAGGCGCGCGGGCGCACGGTGATCGTGATGGCCCACCGGCCGAGCGCCATCGCCGCGTGCGATCTGCTGCTGATGCTCGACCGGGGCGTGCAGGTCGACTTCGGCCTGTGCGACGAGGTCCTGAAGCGGCGCACGCGCAATTATCCGCAGCTGGTCAGGGGCGCGTCGGCGCCGGCTGGCGACACCGCCTCCGCGTCGGGGGCCGGAGCGAAGCCGGCATGAGGCGGACGGGCGCAGCCGATCTCTGGAGCGCCGGCGGCTATATCCGGCTGGGGCTGTTCTGCATCCTGCTCCTCGGCGGCGGGCTGGGCGGCTGGGCGGCGACGGCGAAGCTCAAGAGCGCGGTGATCTCGTCCGGGCGCGTTGAGGTGCAGAGCCGTCGCCAAGTCGTGCAGCACCCCGACGGTGGCGTAGTCGGCCAGATCCTGGTGCACGAGGGCGACGTGGTGAAGGCCGGCCAGGTCCTGATCCGGCTCGATGGCACCAAGCTCAGGTCCGACCTGAAGGTGCTCGAGAGCCAGCTCTACGAGCTGATGGCACGGCGCGGCCGGCTTGCGGCCGAGCAGGCGGACCGCGACACCGTCACGTTCGACCCCGAGCTGGTCGAGGTGGCCAGCACCGATCCGCAGGTGCAGTCTCTGCTGGACGGCCAGCGCGCGCTGTTCCTGGCGCGGCTCAAGTCGCTCGAGCGCGAGACCGAGGTGATGCGCCAGCGCCAGGCGCAGTTTGGCGAGCAGATCGCCGGCACCAGGGCGCAGATCGACTCGCTCGAGCACCAGCGCGCGCTGATCGCCGAGGAACTCGACTCCCAGCGCAAGCTCCTGAAGCGGGGCCTTGCGCAGGCCAGCCGCGTGCTCGCGCTCGAGCGCGAGGCGGCACGGCTCGACGGCGAGCGGGGCAAGCTGGTGGCGCAGACGGCGCAGCTCAAGGGCCACGTCTCCGAGCTCGAGATCGAGGTGCTGCGCCTCAAGACCACCCGGCGCGAGGACGCGCTGACCAAGCTGCGCGACATCGGCTTCCACGAGCTCGAGCTCAAGCAGAAGCGAATCGCGCTCAAGGAGCAGCTCTCGCGGCTCGCGGTGCGCACGCCGGTCGGCGGCGTTGTGCTCGACATGACCGTGCACGCGCTCAAGGCGGTGGTGCGCCCGGCCGAGCCGATCCTGCACATCGTTCCCACCGACTCGGCGCTGGTGGTCGAGGCCGAGGTCGATCCCAGGCACATCGACGCGATCCATGCCGGGCAGGATGCGGTGCTGCGCTTCTCCGCCTTCAACAGGCGCACCACGCCGGTGCTGTTCGGCACCGTCTCCAAGGTCTCGCCCGACGCCCTGGTCGACGAGCGCACGAAACGCGCCTACTACCGCGCCCAGGTGCTGCTGAAGCGCGGCGAGCTCGCCAAGCTCGAGGGGCAGAAACTGGTCGCCGGCATGCCGGTCGAGGTCTTCATCCAGACCGGCGCGCGCACCCCCTTCGAATACCTGGTCAAGCCCATCACAGACTTCTTCCACCGCGCCATGCGCGAGCAGTGAGCCGCGCCGGCACCCGCCTGAGGCCCCAGACGCGGCATGGATTTCCGACCGGCGCTGGCACCGTGGGGCTGCCGCATCGACGGCGCCCGGGAAAATGCGTACCCTCCCGACTGGACTCCAAGCGACCAGACGAGGTGCGACCAGTGCCGATTTGCGAAGCCGACCCATGGCGCATGCAATATTTCGACGATGTCCCTTGTCCCGAGGGCGTTCGGGTCCCCACCGAAGACGGCGACGCCTGGGCCTGGTACCCGGCCTACAAGTGGGTCTACAACAAGCTCGAGATCGCCGAGCGCCAGGGCCTGACCTGCGGCCCGCACGGGCTCGAGCCGCCTGCCTTCCCCGTCTTCTCCAAGCCGATCTTTAACATGCGCGGCATGGGCGCGGGCAGCCGGGTGATGCGTACGCTGCGGGAATACAAGGCGTTCCAGCGCCCCGGGCACATCTGGATGCCGCTGTTTCAGGGCGAGCACGTCTCCTCGGACGCAGCCGTGGTCGAGGGCGACGTGCGCTGGTGGCGCCACAGCATCGGCAAGCCGCTCGAGGGCGGCACCTTCGACTACTGGACCGTGCTGGCCGAGGCGCGCCCGGCCATCGAGGACTATTGCGGCGCCTGGATCGCACGCAACCTCGCCGGCTATACCGGCATGGTCAACCTCGAGACCATCGGCGCGCGAATCATTGAGGTGCATCTGCGCTTCGCCGACCAGTGGCCCGACCTCTACGGCGGCCGCCCCTGGGTCGAGGCGGTGATCCGGCTCTACGAGAAGGGCGCCTGGCGCTACGACGACGGCGCGCGCCGCACCGGCTACAGCGTGGTGCTTTTCGGGCCCCATGGCATACAGTATGCTCATCCGCCGGAAGAGCTGGTCGACGAAATCCGGCAGTCTCCGGAGGTCACGAGCGTGCAGATCACCTTCCATGAAGACCGGCCGCCCTCCTGGCACTCCATGCCGCCGGGCGGATTCCGGCTCGCCATCGTGAACACCTGGGACCTCGAAACCGGCATCCGCGCCCGCGAGCGCCTGGCGGCCCACTTCACCGCCAGCGGTCAGGCGCTGCCCAAGCGTGGCCAGCGCCGCGCGCCGGAGCCAGGGGGGAAGGGCGCGCCACGCCGTGAGTGATCTGATCGACCCGGTCGACCTGGCCTCGATCGTCGAGATCGAAAACCTGTGGATTCCCATGCCCGACGGCATCCGCCTCGCGGCGCGCCTTTGGCGCCCCCGGGGCGCCGAGCGCAGGCCAGTGCCGGCGATCCTCGAGTTCATTCCCTACCGCAAGCGCGACTTCATGCGCTCGCGCGACGAACCGATCCACCGCTACTACGCGCTCAGCGGCTATGCCAGCATCCGTGTCGATCTGCGCGGCAGCGGCGATTCGGACGGCGTGCTCGAGGACGAATACTCGGCCGCCGAGCACGAGGATGCGGCGGCCATCATTGCCTGGCTGGCGGAACAGCCCTGGTGCACCGGCGCGGTCGGCATGACCGGCATCTCCTGGGGCGGCTTCAACGCGCTGCAGGTCGCGGCGCTCGCGCCCCCGGCGCTGAAGGCGATCATCACGCTGTGCGCCGCCGACGACCGCTACGCCGACGACGCGCATTACCGTGGCGGCTGCCTTCTGAACGAGAACATGCAGTGGGGCTCGATCCTCACGCTCTACAACGCCCTTCCCCCCGACCCGGAGATCGTCGGCGAGCGCTGGCGCGCGATGTGGCGCGAGCGGATCGAGGCGGTCGAGCCCTTCCCCGCCCTGTGGATGGGGCACCCCTGGCGCGACGGCTACTGGCAGCACGGCTCGGTCAGCGAGGACTACGGCGCGATCCGCTGCCCGGTCTACGCCATCGGCGGCTGGGCCGACGGCTATACCAACGCCGTGCCGCGCCTCCTCGCCAACCTGCGCGTCCCCTGCAAGGGCCTGATCGGCCCCTGGGCGCACGCCTTCCCGCACGACGCGCGACCCGGCCCGCAGATCGGCTATCTGCAAGAGGCGGTGCGCTGGTGGGACCACTGGCTCAAGGACATCGACACCGGCATCATGGACGAGCCGGCGATGCGCGCCTGGATGCAGGAGAGCGTGGCCCCCCAGCCGCAATACGATGAGCGCCCGGGCCGCTGGATCGCCGAGCCGTCCTGGCCCAGCCCGCGCATTGAGCAGCGCCGTCTCGTCCTCGACTGGGGCTATCTCTCGTCTGAACCGGCCGAGGCGCATGAGGTCAGCTTCTCCTCGCCCCAGACGCTGGGCATGCGCGGTGGCGAGTGGTGCGGCTTCGGCGCCGACGGCGAGGCACCCAGGGACCAGCGCCCCGACGACGGCGGCTCGCTGGTCTTCGACAGCGATGCCTTCAAGGAGCCGGTCGAGTTGTTCGGCGCGCCGGTGCTCGAGATCAGGCTCAGGTCCAACCGCCCGGTGGCCTTCCTGGTGGCGCGGTTGTGCGATATCGCTCCGGACGGCGCCTCCGCGCGCATCTCCTACGGCATCCTGAACCTGTGCCACCGGCAGGGCCACGAAAGGCCCCAGCCGCTGGAGCCCGGTGCGTGGAACGACATCCGGCTCCAGCTCGACGATCTCGCCTGCGCCATTCCCGCCGGGCACCGCCTGCGGCTCGGCCTGTCGACCTGCTACTGGCCGATGATCTGGCCGGCGCCCGAGCCGGTGATCCTCACGGTCGAGACCGGCAGCGGCGCCCTCACCCTGCCGGTTCGCCCGCCGCGCGCCGAGGACGCGGCGCTGCGCCCCTTCGAGCCACCCGTCTCGGCGCCCGGCACCGAGCACAAGAAGCTCAGGCACCTGCCGATGCGGCGCACCGTCGAGATCGACCTGGCCAGCAACGAGATGGTCTACACGCTCTACGGCGACGGCGGCGAATTCGGTGGCGCGGCGCTGGCGCGGATCGAGGAGATCGGCCTCGACATCGGTTACACGCTGAGAAAGCGCTACCGCATCATCGAGGACGACCCGCTCTCGGCCGAGACCGAGCTGGTCCAGTCCACGACTCTGAAGCGCGGCGATTGGTCGGTGCGCCTCGAGTGCCGGATGCAGCTCAGCGCCGGCGCCGAGGCGTTCCAGTTCTCGGGCGACCTCCAGGCCTTCGAGGGCGAGGTGCCGGTCGCCCAGCGCGACTGGACCCAGGCAATCCCGCGCCGGCTGCTCTAGTGTCGCGGCCCCATAAAAGCGCCGCCCAGTTGGAACTCAACGCGGGCGAGGATCTGTGCGGCCCTAACGGGGATCGCGACGCGAACTGAACACGCGAGGACCTATCTTTGAACCGATATATGCCAAAAGGCCTCCCGTTACCCACGCCATGGGTGGACCAACCAGCGACGCCCCGGCGCCGGCACTGGGAGTGGCAGCATTCAGAACAAATTCCTCAGTCATCGCCATCCAGAGAAGAAGGTAGGGGACGAGGAGACCCGCCAGCCCGCCGGCCAGCGCCAAATTGGCTGACTGAGCGTCAGGCCGAAAACGGACGACCGTGCGTTTGGCTGTGCCAGCGAGGATGAAAAACGGCCAGTTGAATACGACCGCAATCAGCGGCAACAACGCAAGATCCTCCCGGCTTTCGGGGTGACCGTGAATTACTTTCGCCACTTCGATCGCCTTGGCTGCCGCAAGGGAAATCACCGGCAAAAGGAACGACAGCCCGACGATCAGCAACCGCCATCGGCGAATGCTTCTACGTTCCTCGGGCGTTACAGGCAAAGAGAGTTCAGAATTTTGAGAGGCCATGGACCAGCCCCGTGGCAGGCAAACTCAGCTGATTAACTTAATGCAAAGAAGCGTCGTTGGGAGCTGAATTGTGATCTGCTTTCTCTGCAGGGAGACTACAATGAGTCCCGATTCTGACTGTCTCGCGGAAACACAGTTTATCTGGCATATGGCGCTTCTTCCAACCGGCACGTGAGAACGGCGCGAGTCGATAACGGTCGAGGTGCGTGACTGGACCCGCACAATCCCGCGCCGGCTCCTCTAGCGTTGTGGCTTGGTTCTGCGTCCGTGAAAGAGTGCGCAGCGGTGTGCCACGAAGCAATCCGCCTCGTTAACCATAAATGCGGCTCACAGGGGATTTGCAGCTAATTCAATGCGTTGATACCGTGGCCACGCGTGGACAGGGTACGCGGCATCCCATTTGGGCGTGCGGCGGCACCCGTCAGCGGACTTACCGCCCGACTCGGGCGAAGGCCGCATCGATCACCATCTCCAGCATGCGCGCGTAAGGGATGCCGGCGTAGCTCGCCATCATGGCCAGCTTCGCATCGTAGCCCCAGGCCGGGTTGGGATTGCACTCCATCAGCTTCGGCCGGCCGTCGGCGGCGACGCGGAAATCGAAGCGCCCATAATCCTGCAGGCCGAAGCGGCGGAACAGCGTCTGGCACCAGCCGACGAGCCGGCGCAGGGTTTCCGGATCGATCCGGGCCTCGCGATAGCCGATGTCGGTCCAGTAGGGCGAGTCCGGGTCGGTCTTGGACTCGAAGGACAGGATCGGGTTGAGCCCCTCGGGCAACTGCGAGTAATCGACCTCCAGCGGGGGCAGGGCGGCGAGCCCCGCGTCGGGGTTGCCGATCAGCCCGACGCCATATTCGGTCCCCGGCAGGTATTCCTGCCACAGCACGTCGCTCAGCGGCAGCTCGCGGGCCAGAAAGTCGAGATAGGCCTGCGCTTCGGCCGCGTTGCGCACGACCGCGTCTTTGGTGATGCCGACGCTGCCGTCGGCGCGGTTGGGCTTGAGCAGCGCCGGATAGAAATCGGGCAGCTGGTCCCACGCCCCGCCGGCCGGAAGGTAGCCCTCGCGCGGCACCTCGACCCCAAGCGCCTGCGCCACCAGCCGCACCACCTGCTTGTCGAAGCACAGGATCATCGCCTGCGGCGTGGCGCCGGTATAGGGAATGTCGTTGAGTTCCAGCCAGGCCGGCAGGTTCAGCTCGCGGGTCGGCACGTTGAAGACCCCGGTGTCGCAGAAGTTCACGACCAGATCGGGTCGCGCGCGAGCGATACGCTCGAACAGCGCGCTGTGGTTGTCGATGACCGTCACATCGAACTGCCCCAGGCTTCCCAGCGCCTCGACCATCTGCTGGTGCGTGGTCAGGTCCTGCGGCCCCCAGGCAGCGGCGAGCTTGGTGCTGTCGGGGCGGGAGTGGTCTCCCGTGACGACGACGAGACGGCGAACCTCTGGCATGGTGGGCCTCTGCGCTGATTGCCGAAATTTCCTGCACCCAGACTATAACAACAATCCGCATGGCCGCATCCGACGGAGCGTGCCTGCATCGACGTATCACGCACGGGCTGGGAGCAGCCCGGTGCGGGAGACACTATTTTCCCTGGACGCAGGCAGATGCCCTTCCTTGCAAGATCTTCCGCTACCCGACCCCTGGAGCGTTGCGATGTCTGAAAAGCGGCGAGCGGGCAGCTCGAAAGTGGAAATCGAAACGGTGCTCGGCGTGGGCCGCGCCTCCCGCGGCCGATGGCGCCGCTGGCTGGTCGGCGGCCTGGTTCTGCTTGTCGCCGCCGGCGCCGGCTATTACTGGGTCGGCTCCGGCAACGGGGCGGGAAGCGTCCAGTACAGGACCGAAACCGCGACGACCGGCGACATCGTTGTCACGGTGACCGCCACGGGCACCATCCAGCCGACCAACGAGGTGCAGGTCTCCAGCGAGCTCTCGGGCATCGTGCGCAGCGTCAACGTCGACTACAATTCGCAGGTCAAGGCGGGCGAGGTTCTCGCCGTGCTCGATACCGACAAGCTGAGCGCCACGGTCGACAGCGCGCGCGCGCAGCTCAGTGCCGCGAAGGCGAACGTGCAGGTCGCCGACGCCACCGTCACCGAGACGCAGCTCCAGCTCAAGCGCGCCAAGTCCCTCGCCAGTCGGCAGGCGGGCACGGTCCAGGACCTCGATTCCGCGCGTGCCGCCTATGACCGCGCCGTCGCCGCGCTGGCGAGCGCAAAGGCCGAGGTAGACGCCGCCCAAGCGGACCTGAAGCTGAACGAGACCAATCTGGAGAAGGCGCAGGTGCGCTCGCCGATCAACGGAACCGTGCTCGACCGCAATGTCGAGCCCGGCCAGGTCGTGGCCGCGTCGCTGCAGGCGCCCACGCTCTTCACCATCGCCGAGGATCTGACCAAGATGCAAGCTCAGGTGGATGTCGACGAGGCCGATGTCGGCAAGGTGCACGAGGGGCAGAAGGCCACCTTCACGGTCGACGCCTATCCCGGCCGCAGCTTCAATGCGACCATCAGCCAGCTGCGCTTTGGCTCGCAGGTGGTGCAGGGCGTCGTCACCTACAAGGCGGTGCTCGATGCGGCGAACCCCGACCTGCTGCTGCGCCCCGGCATGACCGCGACCGCCGAGATCACCGTCGCCGAGGTGAAGAACGCCCTGACCGTGCCGAACGCGGCCTTGCGCTTCAGCCCGCCGGTGCAGCAGGCGCGCCGGTCCCGCGGCGGCCTGCTGAGCGCGCTTCTGAGTCCGCACTTTTCCTTCCGCGAGCCAAGCCGCCCCGAGGCGACCGGGCCCAACCGCACGCTGTGGGTACTGCGCGATGGCGTGGCGACGCGCGTCCCGGTGAAAGTCGGCGCAACCGACGGGAGCCGGACGCAGATCGTCGCCGGCAAGATAAATCCGGGCGAGAAGGTGATCGTCGATGCTGTCACGCCCGCAGG
This sequence comes from Thermohalobaculum sp., assembly GCF_058622915.1. Lineage (NCBI taxonomy): Bacteria > Pseudomonadati > Pseudomonadota > Alphaproteobacteria > Rhodobacterales > Paracoccaceae > Thermohalobaculum > Thermohalobaculum sp. The sequence continues at coordinate 30,081 of NZ_JBZSYN010000077.1, forward strand.
TTGAGGTGGAGGTGCCCGTTGCGGAGGACTTTGCCCTCGCCCCGCCCCTGATCGAGCTCAGGCAGGTGTCGCGCGTCTACGGCAGCGGCATGGCCCGCGTGTTCGCGCTCGACGCCATCGACCTGACCATCGGTGACGGAGAGTTCGTCGCCATCATGGGCCCCTCCGGCTCGGGCAAGTCGACGGCGATGAACACCATCGGCTGCCTCGATACGCCCAGCAGCGGCAAATACCTGTTCCGCGGCGTCGATGTCGGCGCTCTAAGTCGCGACCAGCGGGCCCTGTTGCGCCGCCACTACCTCGGCTTCGTGTTCCAGGGCTTCAACCTGTTGGCGCGCACCTCCGCGGTCGAGAATGTCGAGCTGCCGCTGATCTATCGCGGCGCCGATCCGGCCATCCGACGCGAGCGCGCGCTCGACGCGCTCGCGCGCGTCGGCCTCACCGGGCGTGGCCACCATGCGCCGAACGAGCTTTCCGGCGGCCAGCAGCAGCGCGTCGCCATCGCCCGTGCCATCGTCACCGACCCGGCGGTGCTCCTGGCCGACGAGCCGACGGGCAACCTCGACACCCGGACCAGCCAGGAAATCATGGATCTTCTGACGCAGCTCAACCGGGCCGAGGGCATCACCGTGATCATGGTCACGCACGAGCCCGACATCGCGGAGTACGCGCAGCGCACGATCCATTTCCTCGACGGTCGGCTCGATGCCAGGCCGGTGCAGCGGGAGACGCCGTGATGTTCCTCGAAGCGGTACGGCTGGCGGTGCGGACGATGGCGCGCAACGTGCTGCGCTCCTCGCTGACGATTCTAGGCATCGTCATCGGCGTCGGTGCCGTGATCGCGATGGTCACCATCGGCAACGGCGCGACGGCGAAGGTGTCGGCCGACATGGCCAAGCTCGGCAGCAACCTGCTGTTCGTCCGCCCGGGGCAGTTCGGCCCGGGCCGCTCGAGCTCGGACGCGCGCCCCTTCAACGCCCGTGATATCGAGGCGCTGCGCACCCAGCTCTTCGGCGTTAAGGCGGTAGCGCCCGTGGTCCAGAAACAGGTCACGGCGATCTACGGCTCCCAGAGCCGCAACACCTCTGTGACTGGCAGCGACAACGATTTCTTCGTCGCGCAAAACTGGCAGCTCAGCGCCGGGCGCCAGTTCCAGGAAGGCGAGATTCGCAGCGGTCGCGCCGTGTGCATCCTCGGCCAGACCGTACGCAAGACGCTGTTCGGTAGCGCGGACCCGGTCGGCCAGAAAATCCGCGTGAACAAGATCGCCTGCGACGTGATCGGGCTGCTCGAGGCGAAGGGCCAGTCGAGCTTCGGCTCCGATCGCGACGACATCATCCTGATGCCGCTGCGTGCGGTGCAGCGGCGCCTGGTCGGCAACCCGGACATCCCGGCTATCTACGTCTCGGCCCGCGACGGCGTGCAGACCTCCAAGGTCCAGGCCGACATCGAGCGGCTGTTGCGCGAGCGGCGCAACATCGGCCCGCGGCAGGAGGACGACTTCACCGTGCGCGACATGCGCCAGATCGCCCAGACGCGAACCGCGACCACCACCGTGCTGACCGCGCTTCTGGGTGCGGTCGCGGGCGTCAGCCTGCTGGTTGGCGGCATCGGGATCATGAATATCATGCTGGTCTCGGTGACCGAGCGGACACGCGAAATCGGCATTCGACTCGCAGTCGGCGCCCGCGAGTCCCAGGTGCTGACCCAGTTCCTGGTCGAGGCCGTGATCCTGTCGCTCATGGGCGGCATGGTCGGCATCGGGATCGGGCTGGGGCTGGCCCTTCTGGCCGCGGCGCAGATGGGGATTCCCTTCATTCTCGACCCCTCCATCGTGTTGGTCGCCTTCGCCTTCTCCGCCGCGATCGGCGTCCTGTTCGGTTTCTTCCCGGCGCGCCGGGCCGCGCGACTCGACCCGATCGAGGCGCTCCGGCACGAGTAGCGGCCTCGATTGCGGCCGAGGTCCTGCCAGCCTTGGCCTTCGCAAGTTTCCCGCCGAAGTTATCGATGTTTTCGGCGCGTCGATGATTCGAAACCGATTGACCAAATGCCGGAAATTTAATCCTGTGTTATGGTCAGTTGGATTCACATCTGCTAATCGGTGGAATTGAACTTGCGTTGCATTCGTCCATATCGATGTTTGGCTCCACGAGAATGGGAATGAAAATCATGACGAACGAAACGCCTACGAACAGCGCCAATGGCGATCCGCAGCGTGACGAGATGATCTCTCTGACGGCCGACATCGTGGCGGCCTATGTCAGCAACAACGCTGTTTCATCCAGCGATCTGCCGGGATTGATTGAAACCGTCTTCCTGACCATGCAGCGGGTCGGCGCACCCGCCGCGCCGCCCGAGCCGGAGCAGCAGCCCGCAGTGCCGGTGAAGCGGTCTGTCTCGAACAAGGCGATCGTCTGCCTCGAATGCGGCAAGGGGCAGAAGATGCTCAAGCGGCACCTGGCTTCCGCGCACGGGCTGACGCCGGACGAGTACCGGGCCAAATGGCGCTTGCCCTACGACTATCCGATGGTGGCACCCGACTATGCCGAGAAGCGCCGGACGCTGGCCAAGGAGATCGGGCTCGGTCGCAAGCCTGCCGCGAGCCAGCCCAAGCGCAAGCCGCGCCGCTAGGCATCGGGGCGTACTCGGGCGCCGCCGGGCCAGCCGGGCCGATGCACGCCTGTCCGCGGCAAAACGACCCGGAAGCATGGCCGGGCAGCTCGCGGCTGGGAGGCATTGATCGGCGGCATCGAGCGGAGCGGAGCCCGGCCGAGTGCGGCTGTCCTCGGCCGGCGTTGCCGGCGCATGGCGCGCTTTGGTTTCGGCGCCCGAGGGCAGGGGCGCCGGCACCGCGGCGCAGCCCGGACCGAGGTCAGAAATAGCGGTTCGTCACCTGAACGGTTGCAAAGACGGGAAACGGGGATCCGTCGGGCAGGTCGATGCGTGCCAGCTGGCGACGGTCGCCAGGGCGAAAGGCCTTCTGGAACGCTGCCGGCAGTTCCTGGGACACCGGCAGGATTCCCGTGATCACCCCGTTCACGGAATGTCGGCCGTCGCTCACGCGCACAGCCGTGCCCCGGTCAATCGCAAACAGGTAGTTCTGCGGCAGATAGGCGAGAATATAGCTCTTGCCCGAGAAGATCGAAAGAATCGGGTCGCCGGCGTTGTAGACCTCGCCGACCGCCGGCACGTCGGCGCCGACGGCGCCCGACACCGCGGCGCGGATGGTGCCATCGCCGAAATGCGATTTCAGCGCAGTCAGGGCATCGTTGAGCGTGCGCCGCGCCTCGGTCAGCGCAGCAATCTCGGAATCGAGCGACTTGCGCTCGCTGGCAAGCCGAAGCCGCGCGGTCTGCGCGTCATAGTTCGCCCGCATGGCGTTGTCGTAGCGCTCGGTCAGCACGAGGCCGCGGCCGACGGCGCCGTCGAGACGCGTGAGGGCGCCTGCCGCTTCCTCGGCCCGCTGCTTCGCCAGCGGCAGGAGATCGGCGGCCAGGCTCATCCGTGAGCGCAGCGCCGCCTCGCGCTGAGCCAGCTCGGCCTCGCGCGCCGAAAGATCCGCGACCCGGTCGAGGATCTCGGCCGAGCCGACGTGCAGCAGGACCTCGCCGGCGTGCACGCTCTGGCCATGGCGCACATGCACGGCCTCGATGCGTACCACCGAGGTGGCGGCGACCGCGGTGCGATCGCGCAGCACGATGCCATCGGCGTGCAGCATCACCAGGCCTCCCCAGAAATAGTTCGCGAGGCCGAGGCCGAGTACCGCCAGCATCAGAAGGTAGATCCGTCGTCCCAGTCCGCGACGCCGGCGGCGGATCTGGTTGACATGGTTGTCCGAACGCGGACGCCTGCGCAGTTTCCTGACCATGTTCAGCCGCGCGCGCCGTGCACCTTGGCAGGCACGTACTCGTCCCGGTAGGAGGCGTCGAAGACCCATTCCTGAAGATAAGCCGCCAGTCTGATGAAACGCATGAAGACTCCGTTGAACAGGGTGTAGAAGAGCAGATAGGGAAGCAGGGGCAGGCAGTGCGTCCGGGGCGTCGCATAGGCGGCGAGCAGGAAGCTCACCGCATCCAGCATGACCAGCCCGGCCTGCGCGCCCAGAAGGACGACCACGCCCAGCTCGCCGAGACTGGAGAACAGCCACAGCAGATAGACCGGCAGCGCCGCGGCCGCCACAACGTTGAAGGCCAGGAACTCCAGCTCGTGCATGAGCTCGACGGTGCGGAACCGCGGCGAGAACGGGTTCATCAGGTCGATATGCTTGCGATAGCGCAGGCGCACGGCGTCGCGCTCCCAACGGAACCGTTGCGCGAGGAGGCCCCCGAGCGTCTCGGGAACGTCGGTGTAGCACACGGCGTCGCCGGCGAAGCGAATTTCCCAGCCCTGCTGGCGCAGTCTCAGGGTCACATCCAGGTCTTCGCCGCTGCCCGCGTCGAGGCCCGCGACGGAGTCCAGCGCCTCCTTGCGGAAAGCCCCGAATGCGCCGGAGACGCAGGAAACCTGGCCCAGCACGTCCGCCGCCTGTCGCCCCAGGGAGATGCTGATCAAGTATTCGATCGCCTGAAAGGCGGAGATCAGGCTTGCGTCGGGGTTGCGCACTTGGACGTTGCCGCACACCGCGCCGACCGAGGGACTTTCGAAGGCGGCCACCATGTTGCGCAGGGCGTGGCGGTCGAAACTGCAGTCGCAATCGACGTTGATCAAGATGTCGCCCGTGGCCGCGCGGACCGCCAGATTGCAGGCAGCCGCCTTGCCGCCGCGCAGGTCGGTGGCGTGCGCCCCGTCGATCAGCCCTCGGCGCAACAGGTCGTGCAGTCGCGCCCGCATCCGGTCGGTGGAGCCGTCGCTGACCAGGATGATCTCGTCGGCCGGCCGGCTTTGCTCGCGCAGGGCTTGAACACAAAGCTCGATGCTGTCGGCCTCGTTATGGCCGGCGACGACAACGCTGACGCGGTGCCCGTCGGCCTGCGCCGCGCCCTCCTCGCCGGGGCGTGCTCCGAAGAACGCGGCGATGGCGAAGGAGAAGGTATAGCGCGGCACCTCGAACACGGCCACGTACCAGAACAGCGCCAGAAGCGTCGCCCCGGTCTGCGCGCCGAGATAGTCCAGGCTCTCGCCGATCAGTTGCTGCATCAGCCGATGTCCTCGGGACCGAAGACAGTGATCATGGCGCCGGGGTCGTGGCGCAGCGCCGCCGCGGCGCGCCCGCACAGCTCGTCGAGCCCGGCGCGCGTCCGGTTCGGCTCGGCGCCGGGCAGCAGGGCATAGTCGAAGGCTTGACCCCGCGACAGCTTGGCCTCGCCGCCCAGCACCTGCTGCATAGTCTCGAGGAACAGTTGGCGAAGTCGCGCGAACTGACGCGGGCCGAGCTGCTGGCTCAGCTCGCGTTCGTTTTCGTAGGCGATGTTGAGCAGGGAGAACGGCGTGCCGCTGTCGTTGAACCGCTTTGCCGCGTCGTTGAGCGCGATCACCAGATCGAGCGGAAGCTCGGCGAAGCGCAGGCTGCGCTGCGCCAGGCCGAGGAAGGATTGCCCCGCCTCCAGATAGCCCGCGGCACGGTCGGTCAGCCGGTAGGAGAAGATGTCCCGCGTCTCCACCGTGTCGCCGTCGTAGCGGTTGGCGCAATCGACACAGACGAAGCCGACCGCGGGCTCGGAGGTGCCGTTGCCGCAGGCGGCGCAGACGACCATCATCCCCGGCCGGTCGTAGTCGCGCCCGAATCGCCGCAGCTCGCGGCGGCATTTCGGGCAGACCAGGTCGTCCCCGTCGCGGAAATCCGACTCCGGGCCCTGATAGGCGCAGCTGAAGTGGTGCAGGTAGGAAACCTCCTCAAGGCACGCCGCGCCGCATTCGGGGCACTCCTCGCGCACGTTGAAGCGCGCCGAGGCGCAGCTGGCGCACACATGCAGACGATCAAAGAACTCCGCAGCGAGCATTCCCTCCTCGACCAGCCGGCTGGCGGTCGGGCGCAGGGCTTGCAGGTCGAGCATGGTGTTGTAGCTGACGAAGCCGCGCGCGGCGCCGTCGAGCCGCGGCATCAGCGTGCCGCCGGCGACGTGGATGCGACCCAGCAGCTTGTCGGCGGGCGCGTCGGAATGGACGAGGTCCCGGTGCAGCCCGGCGCGGCGGTCATGGAAGGTTTCGATCAGCTCGCGCACCGTATCGGCATCGCTCGTGGCAAGGGTTGAGGCGTCGAGGTCGGCGCACCCGCCCAGGCTGGCCGTCAGATCGATCACCGGCAGCAGATGGCGGCCGCGGCCGTTCCACAGCAGGGGGCGGTCGGGCGGCGGCACCGGCTCGCGGATCAGCACGGCATCGTAATCCTCCCCCACGATGCTGCGCAGCGCCCGCCCTCCCGCCATGCGGGGGTTCAGGTCGTCGGGCCAGCGCAGGAACCGGTAGTCGAGGCTCTCGACCGGCGAGCGTCGACGCGGGCCGGAGCCATGGCCGGCCGCCGCGGACCGCTCCGCCGCGCCGCCCGACCCCCCGGGGCCGGATGTCGGGCCGGATGTCGGGACCGTGCCGGCCAGCTCCTCGACCGCGTCGCAGACCATGTTGATGTCGAGCGGCTTGGGCAGGACGCGGTCGAAATGCTCGCAGTTGGCCGGGTTCTCCAGCAACCCCTCGACGTCGCCGGTGATGGCGACGAAATGAGGTCGCCGTCCGTCCGGCTGCTCGGCGAGGAAGGCGACCACGACCTCGAGACCGTTCAGTCCGGGCATATTGTAGTCGAGCAGCGCCACGTCGAACGGCCGCTTGCGCAAGGCGTCCAGTGCCGTGGGGCCGTCGGCGGCCATTTCCACCCGGTGCCCGCGCTGCTCCAGCACCAGCTTGAGCAGGTCCTGCGTGACCGGGCTGTCCTCGGCCACCAGCACGCCCTGCGCGCCCGGCGCTGGCCGGCCGTCGAGGATCTGCGCGTCGGCCTCCTGCGTTTCGCTCACGCAACATCCTCCTCGATTGACCGATCCGCCATCGGCACTTGCCGCGCCTGTGCGGCCCGCCCCTGTGCGGCCCGGCCCGGTGCGGCCATTGCGCCGGAGCCGCGCGGCCGCGCTTGCGCCGGCAGCGGACCCGGGACTCGTGCATCGCCGAAGAACGTAAATTACTGATTAAAGGGATGTTTGGTAAATGCCGCAGGAATTTATTTACCGAATCATGGAAGAGTTAGCCGCTGTGCATCTCTGTTAGATGCAATCATCGGCGATTACGGAGAATCAATGGATGCTCTTGTGCGGTTCTTCTCCGGGCGCGGTGCCGGGTCCGCTTCCCTTGTGCGTCGTGGCTCGCCCGGGATCGCGACACCTGCACGAGGGGCCTGCGTGATGGCGCAATCGCTAAGGCGCATCTGCTATGTCGAGGACGAGCCCGACATCCGCGCCGTCGCCCGGCTGGCCCTGACCGCGCTGGGGGGCTTCGAGCTCGATGTCAGCGCGTCTGGTCCCGAGGCGCTCGAGCGGATCCCGCAGTTTCGCCCCGACCTGGTCTTGCTGGACGTCATGATGCCGGGCATGGACGGGCCCGAGGTCTTCGCGCGGCTCAAGGGGATACCCGGGTTTTCCTCGACGCCCGTCGTCTTCATGACCGCCAAGGCACAGAGTCACGAGGTCGCACATTATCATCGGCTGGGCGCGGCCGGTGTGATCACCAAGCCGTTCGACCCGATGACGCTCTCCGATACCGTGCGGGCGATCTGGGACGGCGCCCACGCGCCGCGTGAGGCATGAGGATGCAGGACGAGCTTCGCGCCCTGATCGAGCGCCATTGCGTCACGCTCATCGGTGAGGCAGCTGCGGTGCGCGACTGCCTGGCCCGTCTGGCGGATCCCGCGGCCGATCGGGCCGCGGTGGTGGCCCAGGGCGCCGGCCTGGCCCACAAGATCAAGGGCAGCAGCGGCTCGATCGGCTTCGGGGAAATCAGCCGGGCGGCGCAGGCGCTGGAGGTCCACCTGCGCGAGCTCGCGCGCCTTGAGGGCCGGCTGGATGAAGCCCAGGTCGAACGGGCCATCGGGCTCGGGCGCGAGCTGGAAGCGCAGACTGCCGCGATCAGGCCGGAACACTCGGCACTTTACGGTGCTGTCTGACGGCCGCGGGCCCGGCTCTGGCGCCTTGCGGCCTGTCGACCTCCGAGCTGACCTCGCGATCCTCGGGCCGAGGCAAGTCGGCGACGCCTGACGGCGACTCTCATTCGTTGCGGTCCGCACCGGCCCGCGGCCCGGACGGCCAGCAAAGGATGCGCCGTCCGGCGCAGCTCGCGAGCGCCGTGAGCATGAAGACGCTGCCGAACTGCCAGACGAGGACCATGAGGCTGGAATCCTGCGGATGGAACAGGCGCAGCCCGAAATTGCCCAGCCCCGCCGCCGCCAGCGCACCGAGCCCGACGGACAGGTGCGGGAAGAGCGGTGCGCCGCGGCGCAGCATGATCATCATGGCCAAGGCAGGCAGGGCGCCGGTCAGCGCGATCGCCGGCAGGCACAGCCAACCGGGGCGCAGCGCCAGGCCATGGGGTCCGACCACCACCAGCGTTGCCACGCAGCTTTGGCCAAGGCTTCCCAGCCAGATGGCCAGTGGCAGGGCGGGAAGCAGCACGATGCTGCGCCGATAGCCCGGGATCGTGCTGGCGAAGGCCGCTGCCGCGGCGGTGATGCCGGTCGCGAGCGTGGCGGCCTGTTCGACAACGAAACGGGGGTCGGCCAGTTTTGCCGACAGGTCCGGTCGCACCGACATGACCAGGACGATGGCGGCAATCCAGGGTGCGGCGAGCGCCGTCCAGATCGCGGCGCGCGCCCACGGGCGCGTGAGCGGCCGCACGGGCCGTGCGGCGCTCGCCAGGTCGCGGATCAGCGTTTCAGTCTGCACGGTCCTTGCCCTCTGTCAGCAGCCTGCGCAGGCTGGTTATGCCGCGATGCACCGATACCTTCAAAGCGCCCGTGCTGGCGCCGGTTGCGAAGGCGGCCTCGCGCAGGGTCATTTCGCGCAGCTTCACCATCTCGACGGCCTCGCGCTGCCGCGGCGGCAGTGTCGCGATGGCTCGCCGCAAGGCTTCGGGGTCGCCATAGACCTCACGCCCACTCGGCGCGGCTTCGGGACGCATGAGCGCGGGGTCCGCCACCTGGACCTCGTGGGCGTTCCGCCGAGCGTGGCACCGTCCGCTGTCGGCCAGCCGATTGCGCGCGATCGCCATCAGCCAGGGCATGAACGGGCGCCGCGGGTCGTAGGTCGCCCGCACGGCATGGAGCGAGATCAGGATGTCCTGGACGATGTCCTCGATCTCCGCGTCGGGCAGAAACTGGCGGCGGCTGCGCACCGTTTGCCGCAAATGCGGCATGATGCGCCGGAGCAGGACGGTGTAGGCCTGCCGGTCGCCCGCCTGGGCCGCCTGCATCAGGCTTTCGTGGGATAGGCTCTCTCGCGCAGGCCTGCAATCGGAACGGTCCGTCATCCAAATGCCCCACTTCGGCAGCGGTCCCCGCACCGGGGCTGACACGCAGCGCACGCGCCCCGTTGCGGGTCCGTGGCCGGTGATTCCGGCTGTCCGTGTGGCCATGAGACCCGGCATTGTCGGTCCGGTGCAAGTGTTTGAGCCCCGGCGCGGCCTGACATCGGGTCACAATCACTTGAAAACCTGCGAATCCGCCCCCACGCGTCCGGTCCCGCGATGGCCGCTGCGCCCGTGCGCCCACCGCCCGATCAACCAGTCGAGCGAAACCCGGCCGGCGCCTGCGGCCATCAGCACCAGCATCATCGCCGCCCACTGGATGTGCGTGGGCCAGGCCTGCGGGTAGATGAAGATCTCGATCACCAGCGTCATGCCGAAGACCGTCAGTGCGGCGAACCGGGTCGCAAGACCAAGGATCAGAAGCGGCGGGACCAAAAGCTCGATCGCGACCGCGGCATAGGCTGCCAGCGTCGGCGGCAACAGCGGCAGGCGGTAGTCGGTGTGAAACATGTAAAGCGTGGTGTGCCAATCGGCGAGATGCGTCTGGGCTGAGCTCCAGAACACCTTGGCCAGTGCCACGCGGCAGGTCACCGCGATCAGCCAGTAGGGAATCCGATCGAGCCAGCCGATGACCCTGTCGATCCAGGCAATTGCTCCGCTGGTTCCTGCCTTCATGACGGGTCACCGTGCATGAGACCTCTGCGGCGGTCCGCTGCCCGTATCCCTGTGAAGCAGCCGCGCGAGACCAACTCGGCCAGCAGCGGCGCCGCCTCGGCCGGCCCCGTGGCGACGAGCGCCTCGCCGACCGTCCGTCCCTCGACGAGCGCCTGCGCCAGCTCGAAGGCGACCGGCGACAGCACGCTGATCTCGGGCACGCCGGCGGCGCGATAGACGGCCAGGGTCTCGCCGCCCGAGCCGGGATCAATCCCCGCCAGCGCCTCGCCGCGCGCCTGGGCATCCTCGGTCAGGACCGCCTCCCAGATCGCGCGGGCCGGATGCTCGAGGCGCAGCAGCGACAGCGCCGGGTGCGGACAAAGGCGCAGCTCCGCCCGGCTGTCGTGCGGAAAAGCCGCAAGCGCTTCGATGCCGGCCGCCGGCGCCGCGGGGGCGTGCCAGGCTCGGTTGATCGCCCATTCCAGCCGCGCCACATCGGCCAGGTAGGGCAGGCCTGCGGCCGCGGGGAATGACTCCAGAAAATCCGCCAGACCGCCTCCATAGCGGTAAAGATCGGCTTCGATGGGCGGCGCCGCGACGATGAACTGCCGCGCCGCGGCGGCGAAGAACGCCGCGCCGACCAACCGCTCGACCGCGGGATAGCAAAGCCGCAGCGCCCGCGTGAGGTTGTTCAGCACGTTGTTGCGGTAGATGTTCAGGCGGACGTCGGCGCTGACCTTGCCGCCCGGCACCGCTGCGGGCGGTGCGCCCGTCTCGGCAAGCACCGCATCGCGGAAACGTCGCTGCAGGTCAATCAGCGCGGGCATCGCGCGCTTGACTCTGGCCGCCGGCGAGGTGATCGGCCGCCAGCGCTGCCTCGTCGAGCAGCACCTCCAGTGCGGGAATCTGTGCGTCCCACTCGATCAGCGTCGGCCGCGGGCCAATCGTCGCGAGTGCGGCGCGGTAGAGACGCCACACCGCGGGCGACACCCGCCGGTCGTGCGTGTCCAGCAAGAGCGGCGCCGCATCGCCGTCGGCCTCGCTGTGCCCGGCGAGGTGGAATTCGCCGATCGCCCCGGCGGGCAGGGCGCGCAGGTAGGCTTCCGGGTCCCAGCCGTGGTTGGCGGCGCTGACGAAGACGTTGTTCACGTCGCAGATCAGGCCGCAACCGGCCCGCGCGACCAGCGCGCCGAGGAACTCCGGCTCGGGGATGGTGGAGTGGCTGAACTGCAGGTAGGTCGACGGGTTCTCCATCAGGATCGGCCGCCCCAGCGCCTCCTGCACTTCCTCGACATTGCGGCACACGACCGCGAGGCTTTCCTCCGTCAGCGGCAGCGGCAGCAGGTCGGCGAGAAAGTCGTGGTCCACGGCGCCCCAGGCGAGGTGCTCGGATACCAGCCCGGGGTCGATCCGCTCGGCAAGCTCAGTCAGCGCGGCCAGATGCCCGCGGTCTAGGCCCTCGGCCGAGCCAAGCGAGAGGCCGACGCTGTGCAGCGAGACCGGATAGTCCGCGCGTACCTGTTCGAGGATGGCCAGGCTGGCCTCGCCCAGATAGTTCTCGCTGTGCACCTCGACCCAGCCGATGCCGGGCCGGCTGTCGAGCAAGGCGCCGTGGTGGGGGGCGCGCAGTCCGATCCCCGCCGTCGCGGGGATCGTGCCTGCGCACCGGCCGTTCATGGCTCCGGTGGCCATCATGGCAGTTGCGCTCACATATTGGCGGGCTTGAGCGACCCGCCCGCGAGCTTGCTGCAATCGCCTTGCGGCAGCAGCACGAACGAGTTCGGATCCCGCGCCTTGGTCGCCTGGCCGGCACAGGAATGCGCGCCGGCGGCACAGTCGTTGCGCCCGACGGCGTTGACGCCATAGCACTTCTGCAGGTTCTGCGCGGCCACCCGCTGCATGTTCTTCTCGATCACGCTCTTGCTTGCGCCGGGATGCTCCTTAAGCATCATGTCGAGCTTCTTCTGCATCTGCGGCGTCATCTGCGCCGATGCCGGGGTGGCGGCGCCTGCCGCCAGGGCCAGGGCGGTGGCCACGGCGGAAACGGTCAAGCTGCGACGATCCATGATTCTTCCTTTCCTGTCGTGGTGCGTCCATCGCCGACGCACACGGGTTCTTTCGCAACGGGGACGGAAAAGGTTACATCCGCCTCCTTGCGGCCGGCGCAAGCTGGCCTGCCAAGGGCCCGCCGCCGTTCTCGGGGGTTCCGCCGGGAAATCGGCATCTTCGCACGGTGTGGAACACGGCCACGGCGTCGTGATCGCCATCCGCAGCTTCGCCCGATCAGGGCGCAAGGCCCGCTTGGGGCCCCGGGGCGTGCGCGCTCGTGAGGGCAGTGCTCGAACGCGAGAATGCTCTGGCAGACCCGGCGGTGCCGCGTGCCAAAAGGCGGCCCGGTTTCCGATTCCTCGTCCCGGCGACACGAGAGACATCATTGCGGACGGCCGGACGCTGCAACTAGGATGGATGCGGCATCGCCTTCGGCCGCGCAGTCCTGCACGACCGATACCCGACCGATACCCGACCCGGAGCCCTGAGATGGAACTCGCCGCGGCCGCTGCGTCTCTTCTCATCGAGTGTCCAAAGCCACGCAGCTTCGTCCCCGACGAGTACGACGTGACCGTTGCCGATATCATGGTGGATTGGCGCAAGGCCGAAAGTGCCGACGTGGCCCTCCTCGGCATCCCGTTCGACACGGCGGTCTCGGGACGCAGGGGCTGCAAGGACGGGCCCAACAGCATCCGCAATGCGCTCGTGTTCTCCAACGTCTACGAGCCAGGCCTCGACATGGACCTGTCCACGGGGTTCGCGCTGACCGACTTCGGGAACGTCGACGTGCTTTATACCGATGTGCTCGGCACGCACGAACGCGTCGAGACCGTGGTGACCGGCATCGTCGAACTGGGTCTCACGCCATTGATACTCGGCGGCGACCATTCGCTCGCCTATCCCGACATCAAGGGCGTGATGAACAACCTGGCCGGCAAGATCGGCGTCATCAACGTCGATGCGCATCTCGACGTTCGCCATTCCCACCATGGCGAGGTCTCCAGCGGAACGCCTTTTCGGCGGTTGATCGATGATCCCTCAGGCAAGCTCGACCCGAAGAACTTCGTCGAGTTCGGCATCAACTCCTGGCTGAATTCCCGCTACTACATGGATTACTGCCGTGACCTCGGCGTCAGCGTCATCACCGCGCGCGACCTGCACCTGAACGGGATCGGGCCTGCGATCCAGCAGGCGCTCGACGTCGCTGCCGCGGGCACGGAGGCCATCTTTCTGAGCTTCGACATCGATGCCATCGACTGCGCCCATGTGCCGGGCACGAATGCTCCAAGCGTCGGCGGCCTGACCTCTTTCCAGGCGCTGGAGACCGTCTGGCAGATTGGTCGGCACCCGAAGTGCCGGGGGATGGACATCGTGGAAGTGGCCCCCTCACTCGATGCCGCGAATGTCAGCTCGATCATGGGGGCGGCGCTGGCGATGCAGTTCATGGGCGCCACCAAGCGGCGGCTGGAGAACGCCGCAGCGTGACGCTTTTCGTCAGTCTGCCGAAACTGTCGGGCCAATCCTCAGCTTCCCTGTCCCCGACCAGGGCTGGCGGCTCCAGCATAAAACGATCGTGTCAACCCGATCTGTTCTCACCTCTGTTGGCCAGGACAGACGCACAAATATTGACTTGGTGGCAGAAGGAACCGAACCTTGGATTACGGTCACCGCTTTTTTGGGAAAGACTCAGCGAAAGAGCCGAACGAATGAAGAGCCTTGGCCTTGATGCGACCGATATTCGCATCCTCAGCGCGATCCAGAAGCATGGGCAACTGAGCAAGGCCAGGCTGGCCGAGATCGTCAATCTGTCGCCTACGGCCTGTTGGGAACGCCTGAGCAGGCTGAAAACGGCGGGGTTCATTCGTGGCTATCGTGGCGTCATCGCGCTGGATCGCATCGGTGACTTTACCCAGGTCATCGTGACGGTCTCACTGACGCATCACCGCAAATCGGATTTCGATCGGTTCGAGGCTCATATTCGCAAGCTGGACGAAATCACCGAATGCATCGCGACCGGCGGCGGCATGGACTATGTCTTGAAGGTGTTCTGCCCGAACCTGGCCGCCTTTCAGACCCTGATGGACTCCCTGCTTGCGGCTGAACTGGGGATCGATCGGTACATGACCTACATCGTGACGCGCGAGATCAAGTCCGAATCGCCCAACCTTGCAGCTCTGGCCGCCAAAACCGAAAACTGATGTCATCCGACTGAATGGTCTGCAAGACGCCTGACAAAAGCCCGCCTGGTCTTGCACCTGCACATTTTCAGTCCGACCTCGGGCGCTTCTGATGTTAGAAATTCACCGCATCCAGACACCCCGCAGCGGTTCGTACCGCTGGTGAAGAAGGACCAAGACCATGACACAGTCCGACGATTTCGGGTTCGGCACGCAGATCCGCAAATCCCCCTATTTCGACGCGACCGTCCGTTGGGGCGCTCGGGGGTTCTCGGTGTACAATCACATGTATATCCCGCGCGATTTCGGCGATCCGGAACAGAACTTCTGGAACCTCGTGAACGACGCGATCCTGTGCGATGTGGGTGTCGAGCGGCAGGTCGAGATCACCGGACCCGATGCGGCGAAGTTCGTGCAGATGCTCACCCCGCGCGATCTCTCCAAGCTGGCCGTCGGGCAGTGCAAGTACATCCTGATCACCAATGCGGACGGCGGTATCCTGAATGACCCGATCCTGCTGCGGCTGGCGGAGAACCACTTCTGGATCTCGCTGGCCGACAGCGACATCCTGCTGTGGGCGCAGGGCGTGGCGGTCTTTGCGGGCATGGACGTCACGATCCGCGAGCCGGACGTGTCGCCGCTGCAGCTGCAGGGCCCGAAGTCGGGCGAGGTGATGAAGGCGCTGTTCGGCGAGAGCATCATGGACCTGAAATATTACTGGCTGCGCGAGGTCGAGCTGGACGGCATCCCGCTGATCGTGTCGCGCACCGGCTGGTCCAGCGAGCTGGGCTACGAGCTCTACCTGCAGGACGGATCGCGCGGCGACGAGCTGTGGGAGAAGATCATGGCGGCCGGCAAGCCCTTCGGCCTCAAGCCCGGCCATACCTCCTCGATCCGCCGCATCGAGGGCGGGATGCTCTCCTATCACGCGGATGCGGATATCAACACCAACCCCTACGAGCTGGGCTTCGATCGCCTGGTCAACCTCGACATGGAGGCGGACTTCATCGGCAAGGCCGCGCTGCGCCGCATCCGCGACAAGGGCGTGAGCCGCAAGCAGGTCGGTCTGCACATCGAGGGCGAGCGGCTGAAGGGGCCGAACACCACCTTCTGGGCGATCGACAAGGACGGAAACACCGTCGGCAAGGTCACATCCGCCGTCTATTCGCCGCGCCTCGAGAAGAACATCGCCCTGGCGATGGTCGCGGCCGACTGTGCCGAAATCGGCACGGTGGTCGAGGTTGCGATGCCGTCGGGACCGCGCCGGGCCACCGTCGTGGAGCGGCCGTTCTTCGACCCGAAGAAGAAGATCGCCGCCGCCTGAAAAGGCCAGGCCAAGGGAGATTGAAATGTCCGAACTTGCCATCGAGCTGCACTGGCAGCGTTCCGAGCCGAGCCTGCAACCCGGCAAGTACTCCAACGCGCATTCCGTGCAGTTCAACGACACCTATGATCTGCGGGTGGATGCCGCCCCCGACTGGGGCGGATCTGCCGAGAACACCAATCCCGAGCAGGCTCTTGCCGCCTCGGTGTCAAGCTGCCACATGATGACGTTTCTGGCGCTGGCTGCGAAGGCCAAATGGCCCGTCGCGACGTTCTCCGATCGTGCCGTCGCTCATCTGGGCAAGAACGCCAAGGGCCAGATGTCGGTCACCCGCATCGATCTGCATCCGGTGGTGCGCTTCGACAAGGGCTTTTCGGTCGAAGCGGCCGATCTGGAAAAGATGCACGATCGGGCGCACCGCTATTGCTTCATTGCCAACACGCTCGCCGAGAGCGTCGAAATCAACATCCTATAGGCCCCGGGCGCTTAGTCGGCCTGTACTGGCGCCCGAACCGGGCTCTGCCGAACGTCTGAAACCGCGCCGGCGGTTTCAGACGACGGTCTTGGCTGCGGTCGAGAGAACGTGGTGCAGCGAGCCCGCCGACGAGCGAGGGCCGAGCACGGCGTAACGACGGCCCGGCTCAAGGCAGAGCAGGAACACGCCGACGTGCTCCATGATCGTGCGGGTCGAATCGCCGGCCTCCGAGACCCCGAGATCGACCGCGCAAAGCCGTTCGAACATCGCCGCGACGCTCTCGCCCGTGACGACGAAGCGGGCCCAGGCGTCCGTCTGATCGGTGATCGAGGCGCTGGCGCCGAAAGCGGCCTTCAGGCTGCCCTCGAGGTCGGACTCCGCGTCGAGGTCGGTCTCGACGAAGAACTGGCCGGGACCCGTCCAGATGACGCGATACCGGTCGTTCGCCCCGAAGCGTCCCGGCGCGGGCATTGCGACGCCCAAAGCCGCGTCGGCCGCGGCGTCGAAGTCCGCTTCGCGCCCGAGGCGGCAGGCGAGGGAGGCGAGGGCGCGGGACACGTCCTCGGCGATCTCGATCGCGCCGATGCGGTCGGTGCGGGGGCTCTCTGCGCCGAGCGGCGTCAGGGTGGTGAGGCTCAGGTCAGGCACGGAGACGCTCCCCTTCCGGATCTACGAAATGCGGCGAGACAACCTCGACCTCCACGTCGCTGTCGCTGAGCAGGTCGACGGCGCGCACGACGTCACCGAGGCGCTCGGACCCGTTCTTGAGAAAGCCGAGTCCGATCGAGTGTCCAAGCGTGGGCGAGTACGCCACCGAACTCATCCAGCCCTCGTCGTTTTCCACGTTCGCCGGCCGGCCGCGGGCAATGAAGTGGGCGCCCGCCCTCAGACGTGTCGCCCGGTTCACCGGGCGGAAGCCGACCAGCCGGAGACCGTCCTCCCGGCTCAGGCCCTCGCGTTCCGACAGCGTCGACCCGATGCTGTCCTTCTTCTTCGACACCATCCGGCCCATTCCGAGATTCATTGCCGTCGTCTGGCCATTCAGCTCATTGCCGGCGGCATGCCCCTTCTCGATGCGCATCACGCCGAGGGCCTCGGTGCCGTAGGGGCAGACGCCGAACTCCTCGCCGGCCGCGAGCAGGGCGCGCATCATGGAGTTGCCGTAACGGGTCGGAACGGCGATCTCGTAGGCCAGCTCACCGGAGAAGGAGATGCGGAACAACCGTGCCCTGTGGCCGCCGCACACGGTGATCTCGCCGCAGGCCATGAAGGGAAAGGCCTCGTTCGAGATTTCGTGCGTCGGGTCGACCACCTTGCGCAGCAAATCGCGCGCGCGCGGCCCGGCGACCGCGAACTGCGCCCATGCCTCGGTCGTGGAGATCAACTGCACGTCGAGATCGGGCCACAGACACTGGCGGCAGAACTCGAGGTGGCGGAACACGGACACGGCATTGGCCGTGGTCGTCGTCATGACGAAGTGGTCCTCGGCGAAGCGTGCCGTGGTGCCGTCGTCCTTCGCCATGCCGTCCTCACGCAGCATCAGTCCATAGCGCACCTTGCCGACCGGGAGCTTCGCGAAGGCGTTGCAGTAGACGCGGTTGAGGAACTCGGCGGCATCCGTGCCCTGGACGTCGATCTTGCCCAGCGTGGTCACGTCGCAGACGCCCACGGCCTTTCGCACCGTCTCGACCTCGCGGTCGACGCTCTGGCGCCAGTGCGTCTCGCCCGGGCGCGGAAACCACTGGGCGCGCAGCCAGGCCCCGGTCTCGACGAAAAGCGCGCCCTGATCGCTCGCGAACGGGTGCGAGGGCGTCAGCCGCGTCGGCCTGAAGTCCTGCCCGCGTGCGCGGCCGGCAAAGGCGCCGATGGCGACCGGCGTGTAGGGCGGGCGAAACACGGTGGTGCCGGTTTCCGGGATGGTTGCGCTGCAAAGCTCCGCCATCACGCCGATGGCGTTGATGCTCGCCGTCTTGCCCTGATCGGTCGCCATGCCGAGCGTCGTGTAGCGCTTGAGGTGCTCGACCGAGCGGAAGTTTTCCTGGTGGGCAAGCTTCACGTCCTTCACGGTCACGTCGTTCTGCTGGTCGAGCCAGGAGCGGCCCGGACCTCCCTTGACGTGCCACAGCGGCGTAATCGCCACCGCCGCGTCCTCGGCCTGCGGAAGCTCCATCGCGGGGGGCTTCAGGTCGAGATCGGCGAGCGCTTGCTTCGCGGCCTCGGCTCCGCCGGACAGCGCGCCCGCGGTCGAGAACGCACCCGCGGCGGCGCCGGCGACGGCCATGCCCGGGGGCAGCTCGCCGCCCGGGACGAAGGCGGCGATCTCCTCGCGCCAGACCGGCCGCCCGCGGTGGTGACAGGTCAGGTGGAGCGCGGGGTTCCAGCCGCCGGAGACGCCAAGCGCGGTGCAGGCGATGGTCCGCTCCCGCCCGTTCGCCTCGCGCACCGTGACGGAGGAAAGCCCGAGCCGGCCCCGTGCGTCGGTCACCTGTGCGCCGCGCAGGTGCTCGGTGCCCTCCAGCGCCTGCGCGTCCGGGCGCGCATCGATCACGGCGGCGATCTGCACGCCCTTGGCGGCAAGGTCCCGCGCGGTGCGCAGCCCGTCGTCGTTGTTGGTGAAGACCGCCACCTGCCGTCCGGGCGTGACTGCCCACCGGTTCGCATAGGCGCGCATTGCGCCGGCCAGCATGATCCCGGGGCGGTCGTTGTTGGAGAAGGCGATCGGCCGCTCGATCGCGCCGGCGGCGAGGATCGCGCGCCTGGCGTATATTCTCCAAAGCGTCTGCCGCGGCTTGCCCGCCTGAGGAGAAGGCAGGTGGTCCGACACGCGCTCGAGCGCACCGTAAATGCCGTGATCGAAGGCCCCGATGACGGTTGTGCGCGGCATCAGCCGGACGCTCTGCATGGAGGCAAGCTCGTCAAGGACGTCACGCGCCCAGTCCGCCCCGGCCTGCTCGCCCAGCGCAAACGTCTCCGCATTGAGGCGCCCGCCCATCGCGAAGTCCTCGTCTGCGAGGATCACGCGGGCGCCGCCCCGGGCCGCTGTCAGGGCCGCGGCGAGGCCCGCAGGACCGGCTCCGATGACGAGCAGGTCGCAGTGCTGGAACCCCTTGTCGTAGCTGTCCGGGTCGGGCTGGAACGAGAGTCTGCCGAGCCCCGCGGCGCGGCGGATGATCGGCTCATAGACCTTCTCCCAGAACGCCTTCGGCCACATGAAGGTCTTGTAGTAGAAGCCGGCCACGAAAAAGGGCGAGAGCAGGTCGTTCACCGCCATCGCGTCAAACTCGAGCGACGGCCAACGGTTCTGGCTCTCGGCCACGAGGCCTTCGAACAGCTCGGCGACCGTTGCCCGCGTATTCGGCTCGCGCGCCGCGCCGTCGCGCAGCTCGACCAGGGCGTTGGGCTCCTCCGAGCCGGCTGTGAGCGGGCCGCGCGGGCGGTGATACTTGAAGCTCCGCCCCATGAGGCGGACGCCGTTGGCGAGCAGCGCAGAGGCGATGGTGTCGCCGGGATGCCCCCGATAACGCTTGCCGTCAAAGCGGAAAGAGAGCGACCGGCTCCTCTCGATGAGACCGCCCGACAGGCGGTTTGCCTGCCCCGAGGACGCGCCTTGGCCACCGCCGCCTGCCGCGCCGCTCCTGTCCTGCGGATGCCGCACGAGCCGGTCGCCGCCGAAGGTCATCATCCGGGTCATCGGCTGCGCCCCCGCTGTCGCGCCACGTCTCGCGCCAGGTCGACATGCACGATGGCATGCGTGCGGGTGTCGCGCGTCACCACCAGCCAGGAGCGGTCGCCCTGTTCGTGGAACCACAGCTCGCGGTGCTCGCCGGCGGGATTGTCGCGCAGATAGAGGTACTCGTAGAACCGCTCCACCGCGTCCGGGTCCTGCCAGTCGGGCCGGTCGATCAGACTCGCGTCGCCGAGATAGGTGAATTCCTGCGCGTCGCGCGGGCCTAGAAGCGGGTGATCGATGATCATTCTGGAGGCTCCCGTCAGTGCAGGTTGGGCTGCGCGCCCATGCCCTTCTCGTCGATCATCAGTCCCTTGCGGAACCGGTCGAGACGATAGGCGCGGGCGGTCGGATGCGGCTCGTCGCGGGCGAGCAGGTGGGCGAAGGCCCAGCCCGAGGCCGGGGTCGCCTTGAAGCCGCCGTAGCACCAGCCGCCGTTGAAGTAGAGGCCGTCGACGGGCGTGCGGTCGATGATCGGCGAGCCATCCATCGACATGTCCAGAAGCCCGCCCCACACGCGCAGCAGGCGCACGCGGCCGATCATCGGCATCAGCGCCATGCCGCCCTCGCAGACATCCTCGACGACCGGCAGGTTGCCGCGCTGGGCGTAGGAGTTGTAACCGTCGAGGTCGCCGCCGAAGACCAGGCCGCCCTTGTCGGACTGGCTGACGTAGAAGTGCCCGGCACCAAAGGTGATGACGCCCGGCAGGACCGGCTTCAGCCCCTCGGAGACGAAGGCCTGCAGCACGTGGCTCTCGATCGGCAGGCGCATGCCGGCCATCGCCATGACCCGGCTCGACGATCCGGCAACGGCGCAGCCGACCTTCTTCGCCCCGATCGCGCCGCGCGTCGTCTCGACGCCGGTCACGCGGCCGCCTTCGATGCGGAATCCGGTGACCTCGCAGTTCTGGATGATGTCGACGCCCCGGCTGTCGGCGGCGCGGGCATAGCCCCAGGCGACGGCATCGTGCCGGACCGTGCCGCCGCGCGGCTGCAAGAGCCCGCCCTTGATCGGGAATCGCGCGTCGTCGAAGTTCAGGAAGGGATAGAGCTTGCGCACGCCCTCGCGGTCGAGCAGAACGGCATCGGCGCCGTTCAGCCGCATGGCGTTGCCACGCCGGACAAACGCGTCCCGCTGCGGGTCCGAGTGGTAGAGGTTCAGGATCCCGCGCTGGCTCACCATCGCGTTGTAGTTCAGATCCTGCTCGAGCCCTTCCCACAGCTTCAGCGAGAACTCGTAGAAGGCCTCGTTGCCCTCGAGCATGTAGTTGGAGCGAATGATGGTGGTGTTCCGCCCGACGTTTCCGCCCCCGATCCAGCCCTTCTCGAGCACCGCGACGCGCTTCTGGCCGAACTCCTTGGTCAGATAGTGCGCGGTCGCGAGGCCGTGCCCCCCGCCGCCGATGATCACGATGTCGTAGTCCGACTGCGGCTCCGGCGAGCGCCACACCGGCTCCCAGCCGCGCTGCCCCCGGAGCCCTTCGGCAAACACCCTGAAGCCCGAATAACGCATCTCGTCCCCCCGTGCTTCCTGACGCTCGACGGCGCCAAAAGAAGAAGCGGCACCGCGCGGCGTCTGGCCGTCTTTCAAGGAGCGTGAGAGCCTAGCCGGAGGCTGCCCCCGCGCGGATGGTTTCAACGAGCTTCCCAGAGACCTCGACGCCCCTCTGCTCGGACCTCTTGCGGGCCGAGAGCCGCTCCCGGCCCGGAAGCCTTGTCCCCGGCTGGCCCGTGATCGCCTGTGTCAGCCCGGTGATGCGGGCGGCGAAGAGATCGCCTGCCGTGGCATCAGGGTCGAGCGCCAGGAAGAACTGACCGGTCCGCGGCGGGCCGCCCTTGGTCCCGCTGAAGGGCGCGGCGTCGATGCCGAGCGTCGCGCCCGACAAGGCGGCGGCCATGACCTCGACCAGCAGGCCGACGCCGACGCCCTTGTAGCCGCCCGAAGGCGCCATCGATCCCTTGAGCGCCAATTCGGGATCGCGCGTCGGTTTGCCGTCGGGATCAAGTGCCCAGCCCTCGGGGATCGTCCGCCCTTCGCGGGCGTGCTTCATCACCTCGGACTTTGCGATGACGCTGGCGCTCTGGTCGATCAGCATCGCAAGGCCCCCGGCCCCGTCCGGGACCGCCAGCGAGAAGGGGTTCGTGCCGATCACCGGCAGGTGCCCTCCGACCGGCGCGATCGAGGCCGGCGCGTTGGTGAATCCGAGCCCCACGAGCCCTTCCAGCGCCAGCTGCTCGGTGTGGTAGCCGAGGACGCCACAGTTGTAGGAGTTCCGAATGGCGAGCGAGGCCACGCCCAGCTGGCGCGCAGCCGGGATCAGCGCGGCGAAGCCCGCCTCGATAGCTGGATGGGCGAAGCCCGTGCCGGCGTCCACCAGCACGGCGCCCGGCCGTGGGCGGCTGACGGTGGGGACCGTCTGGCCATCCACCTTGCCGCAACGCACATGCTCCATGTAGGTCGGGACGTAGGCGAGCCCGTGGCTCGCGATTCCGTCGCGCTCGGATGCGGCGATGGCGCGGGCGAGCGGCGCGGCGCTTTCGGGCCGCGTCCCGGCGGCGGTGAGGGCCTCGAAGGCGAGGGCCTCTATCTCGGCGGTCGACATGATCACGGTGTCGGGCAAGCGTGTCTCCTCAGTCGTTGTCGCGGCCGCCCGCGCCCGCGCGCCGCGAAGCCTCGGTCGCGGGGGCGTAGGTACGATGGGCGAAGCGATCGAGCGCGCGCCAGCATTCGACAGACACGCGCAGCGGCTCCGGCCCGGCAGCCACCGCAGGACCGTTCGCCTCGGTGGTCCGGCTGATCTGGAGGCCCGCCACCTCGGTTGCCAAGATCGGCCGCCAGTCCCGGGCGGCCGGGCCCTCGGGCGTGGCGACCAGCGCGAGGCCCTCGCCCTCAAGCAGGATGAAGCAATCGAAATCCTGCGCCGCGCGGCACAGGAACGGCACCAGCAGCAGCGGCGAGAGCACCGGCGCGAGCGCAAAGGAAGTCCCGGCCGCGATCGCCTCGGCCCGGTCGGAGAGGGCCGCCCCCGTTGCCACGGGACACAGCGTCCCCGCCTCCGGCTGCCAGAGCGGCCGGTCGGGTCTGGGGGCGTGAGATGCTGCCGCGTCGTCCTCCGCCTCGAGCGCGGCGAGCAGCGCCTGCGGCCCGGGCTGGCGGTAGGCCGCCAGCCAGCGGGCGGCTCGGCCTGCCTCCTCGGCCAGGCCCCAGCTGAAGCCAGCGCCGCGGGCGGCCTTCAGGCCCATGGCGTCGATTTCCGAGAGCGAGACCTGCCAGTCACCCGTGGCCTCCTCGGTGGGGCCGGTCGGGGTCTGGACGGTCGGATCGCTCAACCGCTCGCTCATTGTGCGGACCTCAACAGCTCGTGCGGGAAGGGCGCCTCCTGGTACATGCAGATGCGCACCCAGCGGTCCGATCTGGGGTCGAAGCGCGAGGCGCCGAAGAAGGAAAGCTTGCAGCGCAGCAAATCGATCGGCAGCAGGTCGGCCGAGATCAGGTTGTCGCGAATCTCGGCGTACGGGTAACGCGCGGCGGTCTGCGCGCGGCGCACCACGTGCCGATGCTCGGGATGCGCAATGAGAAAGTCGGCGACGCTCGCACTGCCCTCCCAGCGCTCGAGGTCGGCCATCATCCGCTGGGCGTCGCGCCCGATGGAAAGGGGCTGCTCGTACTCGGCGCCCTCCTCCTCGTGGCGCTCGCCCAGGCGCGGCTCCAGCTTCTCCTCCGAGACGTACCAGAAGCGCGCGCAGTTCTCCGGCGCCTCGTAATCGACGTCGAGTGCCCAGCCATAGAGCTCGTGCATCAGTCTGGCGAGCGTCGTGACCGTCATCGCGCCCTCGATGCGGAAGGCGGCGTCCTCGTCCGCATGCATTGTGTCGGTGAGGTCGTCCACCAGCGGCCCGTGCGGCTCGAGCATGAGCGAGACCAGCGCCTCCTGCCCTTCGAGCGAGAGCGTCCGCTCGGCCCAGCGCCACAGCGTGTCCCACGGTTGGGACCCGGCGAGGGCGTCGTCCGTCTCCATATGCGCTGCAAGCGCGTCGAGATCGGCCCGGAGCGCCTTCAGCTTGTCCTGCTGGATCGGGTGCTCCGATTGCCAGAACCTCGCGTTCTCCCGCGCTCCGCCGAGGGCGGCGTGGAATCCGGCGATCGTATCGGCATCGGCGGCGGGCAACGCGCGCACCCGCGCCAGCGCCTCCTCGCGCGCCGTCATCCAGTTGTTGAGAAGCACCGGATGGTGCATCAGAAACGGCGCCATGCCGAGGCCGGTGGAGTTGCCCACGCCGAAGCGGCGGCGGAGCGCGGGCGCGACCACGGCCGCCCGATCGCCGCCGCGCGCCCGAGCGAGGTGTTCGACGAGATTCAGCGTGAAGGCCCGTATCAGCCAGACGCACAGCATCTCGGCCTGGAACGGCCCCCTCAGCTCGGGCCGGCCGGAGATCTTTGCCCGGTCCGCCGCGCCGAACTTTCCCGAGCCGTAGACGGCAGTGGTCCGCATCAGGTAGCCGACCGCCTCGACCTGCTCCGGGTCCGGCTGGCGCCCCTCGGCGAGCCGGCTCACGACGTGCTCGAAGAGGCGCACCGAGCGGTTGGCGCGGGAAAGCGTGAGCTCGTTGTCGGAAATCCGCCCCGCCTCCTGCTTCGGAACGTTGGCTTCCAGCCGTCGAAGATCCGCCTCGCCGGGCTCGCCGTCGAACAGAGAGAAGGTCGCGTCCCAGGCAGTGGCGATCACCCGATCCGAACGCATCTCGTCCGGCAGGTCGTGGGCGAAGCAGACCAGCGAGTAGCTGCGCTCCGGGCCATGCACGCTATAGACCGCCCGCCCGACGCCCCGCTCGTCGATTTCCCAGACCGGCCGGTCGAAGCGCCAGTTCTCGGAGGCGAGCCGGCGCAGAAGCGTGTCCATGAAGGAGAGGCGGGTGCGGTGAAACGAGCCCATGCGGGCGAGCCGCATCACCTCGTCCGGGCGGCGCCGGAAGCGCGTCACATCGAGGCGGCGAGGGGCCGGGGCAGGGGCAGGGGCAGGGGATGTGACCATGGGCTCCATCGTGGGGTTGTACCGCGCCCTGGGCCGGGCGCGGCTTTGACTTATGCTGACTTGGCTTCGCGCCCCTTGGCCAGCGTGATCCTGACGGCGTCCCACAGCGAGGGCAGCAGGACCAGCGAGACGGGGACCGCGGTGATGACGATGAAGCTCTGCAGTTTGCCAACGCCGCCCGATCCCAGCGAGATCAGGATGATGGCCATTGCCCCCATCGCAAGGCCCCAGAACACGCGCACCCAGGTCGAGGAGCGATCCTCTTGGGACATCGCGACCGAGATGACATAGGTCATCGAGTCACCTGTGGTCGCCACGAAGATCGTGGTCAGGATCAGGAACAGGCACGAGACCAGGAACCCGAATGGCAGGTTCTGCGTGATCGCGAGCAGCGCCGCCGGCAGGTTGAAGCCTTGGAAGGCGTGGCTCACCGAGCCCGGGTTCGCGAGCTCGATCGCGATGCCGCTGCCGCCGACGATGGTGAACCAGAAGTTCGTGATCAGCGGAGCGACGATCGAGACCATGATCACGATCGAGCGGATCGACCGTCCGCGGCTGACCCGCGCGATGAACATCGCCATCAGCGGCCCGTAGCCGAGGAACCAGCCCCAGAAGAACACTGTCCACCAGCCGAGCCAGCCGGGCTTGCCGAACCATCCCGCATTGCCGCGGAACAGCGCCATGTCGAAGAAGTTGGCGAGGTAGACTCCCATCCCGGTGAAGAAATGGCCGAAGATGAACAGCGTCGGACCCGCGAGCAACATGAAGCCAAGCAGCCCGATCGCGAGGATGACGTTAAGCCGGCTGAGGAACTGGATGCCGCGGTTGATCCCGGTCACCGCCGACACGGTGTAGACGATGACAAGGGCGGCGATCACCAGCCCCCGGGTCACGAAGACATCGGGAATGCCGAACAGCGCGTGCAACCCGAACGAGACCTGCAGCCCGAGGAAGCCGATCGGCCCCACGGTCCCCGCGACCACCGCAATGATACACACGGCGTCGGTCGTGATCCCGATCGGCCCGTCCAGCGCGCGGTCGCCGAACACCGGATAGAGCAGCGTTCTGGGCGACATCGGCAGGCCCTTCTCGTAATGGTAATGCATCAGCATCACCGTGGTGAGCGAGCCGAGGATCGCCCAGGCGAGAAAGCCCCAGTGGAAGAAGGAATACGCCAGCGCGGGCGATGCCTCGGCGGGCGTCAGCGGCTTGCCCCCGAACAGCGGCGCCGGGGTGATGAAGTGCGCCATCGGCTCGCCGGCAGCCCAGAACACGCCGCCACCCGCGAGCAGGGTGCACATGATCATCGCCCCCCACTGGAAATAGGTGAACTCGGGCTTGTCGAGCTCGCCCAGCACGGCCTTGCCGCCCGGCAGCACGCACAGCGCGAGGCCGATCAGGAAGGTCACGAGCAGCAGGATCTGCCAGTAGAGGCCGAACCAGCGCGCCGAGACGGCGAAGCCGGCATCGACGATCGCCGAGAGGGCGCTGAGATTGATCAGGGCCAGCGCGCAAAAGGCGGCGATGAACCCACCGGTGATGAAGAACAGAGGCAGGTTGATGTGCGTGTTCCGCACACTGTTGCCCAGTCGTGCCGCGTCAGCCATTGGCTTTCGTCTCCCCTGGTGGCCGTTTCTATTGTGTATTCCCCGCCTCCTGCGCGGGTCCGAACGAGGCGTCGAAGAAGGCGAGCCAGTTACCGCCCATCAGGGCCGCGACCTCGTCCGCATCGAAGCCAACCTCGGCAAGGCCCGCCTCAAGGCGGCTCCAGTCGCGGTTGTCGTGGAAGAAATCGGGCATGGGCGGGAAGCCCGGCGCCGCCGCCGAGCCCTCGCCGAAGTCCTCGCCCTTGGTCCAGCGGCCCTGCCGCATCCAGGACACCACGCTGTCGGGCTGGTCCTGGCACAGGTCGGAGCCGAAGCCGAGGCGGCCGACGCCCATGATCTCGGCGGTGCGCGCGATCATCGCGCAGTAGCTTTCCAGCGTGCAGCCCGACCCGCCGGCCAGATGGTGGGGATAGAGCGAGAAGCCGAGCATCCCCCCGCTTTCGGCCAGCGCGCGCAGCACATCGTCCGACTTGTTGCGCAGCGCCGGGTGCCAGAAGGTCGGATTCGCGTGGGTGATCGCGATCGGCCGCGACGACAGCTCGATCGCCTCCAGCGTCGAGCGCTCGGCCGAATGGCTCATGTCGACGACCAGGCCGACGCGGTTCATCTCGGCGATCACCTCGCGGCCCATGCGGGTGATGCCGGGATCCTCGGCCTCGTAGCAGCCGGTCGCCAGCAGCGACTGGTTGTTGTAGCTCAGTTGCATGAAGCGCGCGCCGAGCGTGTGGACGATCTCCACCAGCCCGATGTCGTCCTCGATCGGCGAGGGGTTCTGGAAGCCGAAGATGATCGCCGTGCGCCCCGCCTCTTTCGCCCGCCGCACGTCGTCGCCGGTGCGGGCGTGGCAGATGAGATCGGGGAACTGCTCGAACCAGCGGTTCCACTGCTCGATGTTCAGGACGGTTTCGCGGAAGATCTCGTGATAGGCGATGGTGACGTGCACGGCATCGACGCCGCCCTCGCGCATCTGCCGGAAGATCTTCTCCGACCAGTTGGCGTACTGCAGGCCGTCGATCCTCATGCGGGCGCGCCCGCCTTGATATAGGCCGTCTTGACAGTGGTGTAGAACTCGGCGGCATAGCGGCCCTGCTCTCGCGGGCCGTACGAGCTTTCGCCCCGCCCGCCGAAGGGAACGTGGTAATCGGTGCCGGCGGTCGGCAGGTTGACCATGATGCAGCCCGCACGCACGTTGCGGCGGAAGTGGGTCGCCCGCGCCAGGCTTTGCGTGACGATGCCCGAGGTCAGGCCGAAGCGGGTGTCGCTGACGGTCTCCAGCGCCTCCTCGTAGCTGCCCACCTTTATGACGCAGGCGATGGGCGCGAACAGCTCCTCGCGGTTGACCTGCCACTCGTTGCGCGTGCCGGCGATGACGGCCGGCGACATGAAATAGCCCTCGGTCGGGCGCTCCAGGCACTCGCCGCCCGTCAGCACCTCGCCGCCCTCCTTGCGGGCCAGCGCAATGTTGGCGAGGTTCTGCTTGAGCTGGCTCTCGGAGACCACGGGCCCCATCTGGGTCTCGCGCTCGAGGGCATGGCCGACGCGCATCGCCTTCGCCGCGGCGACCAGCCTTTCGACGAACGCGTCGTGAATGCGCTCGTGCACCACCAGCCGCGAGGAGGCGGTGCATTTCTGCCCGGTGCCGGAGAAGGCGCCGTTCATCGCCGCACCAACCGCCGTGTCGAGGTCCGCATCATCCATCACGGCCAGCGCGTTCTTGGACCCCATCTCCATCTGCAGCTTCGTGAGGTTGCCGATGGCCGAGGCCGCGATGCCCTTGCCGACTTCGACCGAGCCCGTGAAGCTGATGCCGTTGATGCCGGAATGCTCCACCAGCCGCTGCCCGACCGAGCGGCCCGATCCCATGACGAGATTGAACAGTCCCGCCGGAACATCCTGCCGCGACACGATTTCCGCCAGCGCCACCGCCGAGGCGGGTACAATGTTGGCCGGCTTCCACACGACCGCATTGCCGTAGGCCAGCGCCGGCGCGATCTTCCACACCGCAGTGGCCATGGGGAAGTTCCACGGACTGATCACGGCGACGGTGCCGATCGGCTCGCGCCGGATGTCGATCTCGATGCCGGGACGGACGCTGTCGGCATTCTCGCCGATCTGGCGCAGGGTTTCGGCGGCGTAGTAGGTGAAGAACTGCCCGGCGCGGTAGACCTCGCCGCGGCCTTCGGCCAGGGGCTTTCCCTCCTCGCGGCTGAGCAGCGTGCCGAGCTCCTCGGCGCGCGCCATCAGCTCCGCCCCGATGGCGTGCAGCGCCGCCTGCCGCTTCTCCAGCCCCGTCGCGGCCCAGTCTGCCTGCGCCCGCCGGGCGGCAGAGATGGCGTCGTCGAGCTGCGCCGCGCTCGCCTGCGCGTAGGCGCCGATCAGATCGCTCAGGTCGGAGGGGTTGCGGTTCTCGATCTCGGTTTCGCCCGAAACCCATTCGCCAGCGATGAAATTGATCCCGCGCTCGGCCATTCGTCACCTCCTGGAAGTGCCGCGGAGCATTGACGGGCCGGTTGACTTCAATCAATTAGGAACTTCTGAAGTGCGTTTCAGTGAGAGTGAAATATGATCAAGACCGAGATGCTGCGGGCCTTCGCCGAGGTCGCCCGCGCCCGCAATCTCGTCGACGGTTCGCGCACACTCGGGCGCACACCGTCCGCGGTGTCGATGACCTTGAAGAGCCTGGAGCAGCATCTCGGCCAGCGGCTGTTCGAAACGGACCGCAAGAACCGGCTGACCCCGCTCGGCGCCTTCGTGCTGGAGATGGCGCAGCGCGAGCTGGCCCACTTCGCCCAAACGGTGAAGGCCATCGAAGACTTCGCCGACGGCAGCAGCGGCGAAGTCCGCATTGCGTCGGTTCCGTCGTTTGCCGCGGCCGAGTTGCCCGCCATTGCGCAGGCCTTCCTCGATCGGTACCCGACGGTCCGGCTTGACATCCACGACATGGACACCGCCACCATCCTGCGGGAGCTCGAGGGTGAGCGGGTCGATCTCGGCATTGTGTCCGATGCGCGCGAACACCCCGATCTGCGCCGGATCAGCCTTGTCAGGGACGCCTTCGGCCTCATTTCCCGCGTTGACGATCCGATCATGCAGCGGCAGCGGATCACGTGGAATGACCTGTCCGATGCGCCGTTCATAACAAGCCCCCTCTTCGAGCGGTTTGCCGCTCCGGCCCTCAAGGGTGCGATGTCGGGCGCGAGGCTTCGCGTGCACGACACGACCACCCTGATCGGCATGGTGCGCGCAAAGCTTGGGGTGACGGTCCTGCCCGAGCTGGTAATCCGAAACACTGCGCCAGGTCTCGCCTTTACCCGACTCGAGGACCCGGTGGTGTGGCGAGAGATCCAACTCGTGCTCCGGCTTCGTGATACCCCGAGCCCGGCAACAGCCGCGTTTGCGGACTTCGTCGCGGGGAGCTGTCGGGCGAGTGCGAACCACTGCGGGCTTGGCGGGGAAATCGGTTTTCAGGAGGCGTCGGACTGACGCCACTCTTTGCGAACGGGATCGTCCCCCGGGTCGCATCGAGGCCGCGTTCGCGGCACGAGTCCTCGACGTTTCGCAGCGTGACCTGCTCCCCTCTTTCGCCGCCGGTCTGATGCTAGTGATCGACTGGCTGAAGGAGGGTCGAGACGGCACGGAAGAGGTATTCGCCCGCGGCGATTGTCGGACGGCTGCGTGAGGCGCAGATCGCTCTCGCGGAGGGGTCGACGGTATCGGCCAGTTGGCCAAGGCCTGCCCGGCCCCGGGGCCTAGGGCCAACGAGCCGAATAGATTCGCGCGCGTCGCTGGGGCATCTATCGCGCATCAGACGGCACGGACCGCTTGAACCCTCCAGACGGCACCGTGCCA